>JAFYMQ010000224.1 GCA_017556565.1 Clostridia bacterium
CTATGCGGGTTTTGTGCGCCAACAACAAGGGCGAGTATATTACCAAGACTGTAAGTGAGCTGCTTCCGTATGCTTTTTCGGAGGAGGTCCTGTAATGCCGAGAGCTCTTGTTGCCATGAGTGGCGGAGTGGACAGTGCGGCATCGGCTCTTCTGATGCAGCAAATGGGCTACGATGTTTGCGGCGTGACACTTATACTCAATTCAAATTATGACGATGCCGAGGGCGCAAAAGCAACCGCACAAAAGCTTGGGATCGATCATTATTCCCTTGAGGCAGAGGATGTATTTTCCTCTCTGGTCATTGACTCTTTCGTAAGTGAATACTGCGAGGGAAGAACACCCAACCCTTGTATCCTGTGCAACAAGCATATAAAGTTTGGTGTATTGTATCAGGAAATGGTAATTAAAAACTTTGACGTTCTGGCTACCGGTCATTATGCTACGGTAGACTGGGATGATGAGAGGTATGAACCCAGACTGCGTAAGGGCGCGGATATTAACAAAGATCAAAGCTACGTTTTGTATTCTGTGGCACGTGACAAGCTGAAGAATGTGGTTTTTCCTCTCGGGGACAAAACAAAAGACCAGGTCCGTGCTATTTTGAAAGATGCAGGCATCGACTGCTGCACCAAGGCCGAGAGTCAGGATATATGCTTTGTGCCTGACGGTGATTATGCCGGATTCATAAAGCAAAAGACCGATGCAGGGACTTGTTGCGGAAACTTCTGCAACACTCAGGGTGAGATAGTTGGCAAGCATAACGGTCTTATTAACTACACTGTAGGGCAAAGACGGGGCCTGGGCGTGCCTGCGCAGGAGTCTTATTATGTGCTCAAAAAAGACGCACAGAGTAATACTATAACACTTGGCTTTAAGAATGAGCTTATGACGGACACCTTTTGCGTAAGGGATATAAATGTTTTGTGTCCGTCGTTGTTTGTAAGCGGTAATAAGTATTCGGTCAGAACAAGATACCACCAGAATGAGACCGAATGCAGTGTTGTTTTTGAAGATAATGGTGTAAAGGTTATAACTGATACACAGATTAGAATACCTGCCCCGGGACAATCTGCGGTTTTCTATTTGGATGACGTGGTTGTTGCAGGCGGTATTATATATTGAGGCGGATTTATGAGCGAATTATTCAGCAGGGAAGAGCTGCTTCTGGGCAGTAATGCCGTCAAAAAACTCAATAATTCTGCGGTGATACTGTTCGGTGTCGGCGGTGTCGGCTCATATGCTGCAGAGGCTTTAGCAAGAGCGGGCGTAGGTAAAATTGCGCTTGTTGACAGTGATACGGTCAATAAGTCCAATATTAACCGTCAGCTTCTGGCGCTGCACAGTACGTTGGGCAGATACAAGGTTGACGTTATGAAAGAGCGCATTCTTGATATCAATCCCGATGCAGAGGTTTGTGCATACAATCAGTTCTATCTGGAGTCCAATTGCGACTTTATAGATTTTGGAGATTATGATTTTATTATTGATGCAATAGACACAGTGTCTGCAAAGCTGCATATTATCTGCCGTGCAGAGCAGCTTGGGGTGCCGGTTATCAGCTGTATGGGTACCGGCAACAGAATTGATCCCACCAAGTTCGGCATTACCGATATATTCAAGACCGAAGGCTGTCCGCTTGCTCGGGTTATGAGGACCGAACTTCGCAAGAGAGGCATAAAAAAGCTGCCTGTGGTTTTTTCTGCAGAGGAGGCCAAGCGGCACAGTTCGGTATCAAAGGATAACAGAACAATAGGCAGTATTTCTTTTGTTCCGTCCTGTGCAGGTTTGATTGCTGCGGGATATGTTATCCGTAAACTGACAGAAGATATTAAATGAGGTGTATTCATGGTTTTGTACGCGCTTATTACTGTTGCTATCATAGCTGTTGATCAGATAGTCAAATACTGGGCAAAAAGCTCTCTTATGGATATCGGAACTATTCCGCTTATTCGTGACGTGTTCCACCTGACCTATGCTGAGAACAAAGGCGCCGCATTCAGCATTCTTGAGGGACAGCGTTGGTTTTTTATCCTGCTGACTTCGGTAATGCTTGTTGTTATTGCGCTGGCTTTTTTCAAGAATTATTTCAAGGGTAAGTGGGGCAAAACCACACTTGTATTTATATTTGCCGGCGCGATAGGAAACTTTATCGATCGTCTGCTGCTGGGCTACGTTGTCGATATGTTTGATTTCAGACTTATTGATTTTCCTGTATTCAATGTTGCCGATATTTTCCTTACAGTCGGCGGATTTATGGGTGTGATCTATATTCTGTTTATGGACAAAGATCTGTTCAAAGACGAAAAAAAGGTTGAAGAAAATAATGATACAGAAAATAACGGCTGATACCTCGGGACAGCGCCTGGATGCGTTTATAAGTGAAAAGCTGGACATAACCCGCAGCAGCGCACAGAATATCTGTGAAAGCGGCGGTGTTTTGTGCTGCGGTGCTGCAGTAAAAAAGAACTACAAGGTAAAAGCAGGCGACGAGATAGAGGTAACACTGCCTGAGGTTCGCGAGTGTGAGACTGTGGCTCAGGAAATACCTCTTGATATCAGGTATGAGGATGAACATCTGATAGTCATCAACAAGCCTCGCGGTATGGTCGTGCATCCTGCGGCGGGACATTTTGATGGCACACTTGTAAATGCGCTTTTGGCGCATTGCGGTGACAGTCTGTCGGGAATAGGCGGCGAGCAGAGACCGGGTATAGTCCACAGAATAGACAAAGATACCAGCGGCCTGCTTATTGTTGCAAAAAATGACAAGGCACATATTGCGCTTTCTGCCCAGCTTGCTGACAGAAGTCTGAGCAGAACATACGACGCTGTCGTATACGGCAGGCTGGAAGAGGCGGGAACAGTCAATGCGCCTATAGGAAGAAGCTCAAAAGACCGCAAGAAAATGGCAATTACAAATGACGGCAGACATGCGGTCACACACTATGAACCTGTGTCCTACGTAAACGGTTTTTCTCATATAAAGTGCAAGCTCGAAACGGGCAGAACCCACCAGATAAGAGTGCATATGGCAAGCATAGGACATGCCGTAGCAGGTGATCCTCTGTATGGCCCCAAGAATGACAAAACCAAGCTTGAGGGTCAATGTCTGCACGCCTCCAAGCTCAGGTTCGTACATCCTGCAACCCAGGAGCATATAGAGATAGAGTGCGAACTGCCTGAGTATTTTGTAAACTTCATTAAAAGGATCGGTTTGGAGTAATGGGTATTTTTGACGGGATTTTGATACTTAGTGACCTTGACGGCACACTTCTCAATACAAAAGCTGAGATTTCCCAGCGTAATATAGATACGATCAGGTATTTTATGGACAACGGCGGCAGATTTTCGTTTGCAACAGGCCGCAACTATACCAGCATGAGCTATTTTTACGATCAGATTGCCGTAAACGCTCCCTCCGTCACATCAAACGGTGCGGTTATATATGATTTTGGCCGCGGTGAAGCACGCGAAGTGTACGCCCTCGGTGATCTGGCTCGTGAGATCGCGGAGGATGTTATCTCGCAATTTGCAGACGTAGGTGTTGAGGTTATGCTGACTGATACCATATATGTGCTCAAATCCGATCCCATAAACGCAATGCATATCAGCTATACCAAAGCTGATGCACACTACGGCGATTTTGAGGTGATACCCAAGCCCTGGGTTGATCTGCTTGTTACAAGAGATCCTGCAACGATTGCCGAGGTTTATGAGTATATCAATACTAAATATGCGGGCAGAGCATTTGCTCAGTATTCTGCACCTTATTTTCTTGAGGTGCAGGTTGAGGGGGCCAACAAGGGTGTTGCCGCAAGACGCATAGCCGATATGCTTGGTATAGCCGAGGATGGCTTGTATACAGTCGGTGACGGTCTGAACGATGTTCAGCTGCTTGCATGTACAAAGAACGGTTTTGCACCCGAAAATTGTCACGAAGAGGTCAGAAAGATAACTTCCAATATCCTGCCCGATAACGATCATGACACGGTTGCCGAGCTTATAGAGCATATCAAAAGAACAAGAGGTATGTAACAGTATGAACATTCAGATA
>JAFYMQ010000225.1 GCA_017556565.1 Clostridia bacterium
GGCACCGGCTCGGGCAACACCCAGACAGACACACCCGATGACAGCGGCAGCACCGGTACACAGGATCCCGCCCCCTCTCAGAATAAGCTGAAGACTGTTTCCGAGTATACCGAGCTTGTCACATTTGTGGACGAGACCGACAGTATCTCTATTGAAGATGTGACCGATGCGCTGCTCAGACAGCTTATCAACGATGCATCGGCATCCGACGATACCGCCTACACCATCACCAATATAGTCTCGGTCTCCCCCGCCCTGTTCAATCACAATCAGGACACCTCCTCTGTATGCGCCGCTCCTCTGAGCGCCAACGTATGGTTTGTCAGCAGTACCGCGGTAGTCGAGCACACCGGCAACCTGACCACCGACTCGGCAGGCGAGATCTTCCTGGGCGGCAGATATATCGTCAAGATCGGCAAGATCTACACCCTCTACGAGCAGGCAGACTATGAGGCCATGGCACCCGAGGATCAGCCTTCTTTCGTATGGGGCGAGTACGACGCAAGCACCACCATTTCCAAAAACGAAATGATCCTTAGCTGCGGTGTCAAGCTTGGCATGACCTATGACAAGGTCGAGACCGTAATGGGCGGCTTTGACAGTGTGGACACCACGACAACTCCCCGCGTCAAGACTACCGTAAAAGCAGGCTACACATTCACCTTCACCCTGATAGACAGCACCAACAACTCGGCTGACGACTACGGCCTGCCTCACGACGGCAACTACTACCTGACATATGTTGTGGCTGACACCACCTGTCAGGATGAGTTCCCCCGCGGCATCAAGATCGGCGACAGTATTGAGGACGTATTCACCAAGTTCCCCACCGCCAACACCAAGCTGCAGCAGTGGAAGGAGCAGCGTCTGTACGGCGCATACGAAAATACCGCCGGCAAGGTCTACTGTTTCATGGAATACCGCACCAGTCTGGGCAACTACCGCATAGTGGCTCAGGACACCGGCAGAGAGCATATTGCCATCGTGTTCACCAGAGCCTCGGGTGAAGACCCCAACAAGGTCAAGAGCTTTGAGTGGTTCCTGGACTAAAAGCCGAAACAATACCCAAAATCCCGACAGAGCTTCTGTCGGGATTTTTTTGTTGCAGGCAGCGCCGGCATATGCTATTATAAAAATATAAGGCTGCACACTTGGAGTTATGATGGAAGGAGTTTTTTGTATGGCGAAATATCTGATCCTGGCAATCGTTGTGCTTACGCTCGGTATAATCAATCTTGTAAAACCTGAGCTTGCATGGAAGCTCAAACATCTGCTCACAGTAAGAGACGGCGAGCCTACCGAGTTTTTCATCGTAAACGCGCGCATATCGGGTGTAGTACTGGTGGCTTTTTCACTGCTGGCTCTGTATTGGGCATTCTCCGGCCGCATCTGATCCGATAATATCAAAAATTACGTCAAAAAGCTCTTGCCGAAGCGGCAAGAGCATTTGTATTATTTTTTATTATTCTTTGGTACTGTATTGCTCTCTGTATTCCTGATATGGGTCTAAAGGATCTTCAAAGAAATAGGTGGCGCATTTTTTTACAAACTCGCCCGTTTTCGTATTGTATATTGCATAGGTCTTGCCCTTCCACCAGACGGTTTTGTCGTTGGCTTCCACCGTGACCTCACTGCCATCATCCAGCACATAGGTCAGCTTAACAACAGGCTCTCCGTCCGTCGGCGTCCTTACCGCTTCATATCTCAGGGTTCCCAGCAGCGCTCGCGCCATATCAATGGAAAGGGTGTCCACGTACTTTCTCGTATCGCCCGGATAATCGGTATGCTCAACAATGATCTTGGTTATATCTTCCGCATCGGGCGCATCAGGGAGACGCATACCGTCATAGCGGCGAAGCGTCCTGGTGCAGACCATCAAGCAAAGCATGGCCAGAATGAACAATTTATGACGGGTCTCCTCTTTCACAGCAAATACCTCCTCCATCTCATGCATGTCAAACGGTCATCTGTCTATTCTTAGTATACACAATTCTAATAATTCCGTCAACTTTTTAAAAAAAGCTCTTGCCGATGCGGCAAGAGCTTTTGTTCATTATTATTCGACAGAGACTATGTAGGAGTAGACGGGCTGGCCGCCGGGCACGATATTGATCTCGGCATTGGGAGCGGCAGCTTTGAATGCTTCTTCCACAGTCTTGTCTGTGGAAGTGTCGGAGCCTTCACCGGAGAAGATGGTGATAAAGCCCGACTGGCGGCTGCACATGGTCTTGGCAAGCTTTTTGGCAACGTCCTCAAAGCGGCGGCTGTTGTGGGTCAGCTTGCCTTCGCACAGGCACATATAGTCGCCTTCACGGATTTTTTTGCCGTCAAAGTCACTGTCGCGGGCGGCAAAGGTGATCTGACCGGATGCGACAGCCTTCATAGCTTCCACCATAGCGGCTTTGTTATCCTCTGCGGCGGCTTCGGGGTCAAAGGAAATCATAGCGCTGACGCCCTGAGGAATGGTGCGGCTCTCGATAACGATGACTTCCTTATCACTGAGAGGCACGGCCTGCTGAGCAGCCATGATGATGTTCTTGTTGTTGGGCAGTACGAATACTGTCTGTGCGGGAGTTGCGTCAACTGCGCGGAGGATGTCCTCTGTAGAGGGGTTCATGGTCTGGCCGCCCTCAACAACATTGTCAACACCCAGATCGCGGAAGATACTGCACACACCCTCGCCTGCTGCAACCGAAACAAAGCCGTAGCGGTTGTCGGGAGCGGCAACGATGCGCTCGCCAAGCTTGTTTTCAAGCTCGGACTGCATCTTCTTGACGTGCTGCTCACGCATATTCTCGACCTTGACCGAGATCAGCGCGCCGTACTTGAGACCCTCGCCCAGTGCGCGGTCGGGTGCATCGGTGTGGACGTGGACTTTGATGACGTTCTCGTCGTCAACGACCACGACACAGTCACCAATGGAGTCCAAAAAGGCTCTCAGCTTGGAGGGGCTGCGGCGGCGGTCGCCGCGCTTGACCATAAACTCGGTGCAGTATGTAAAGGTGATCTCCTCTGTATCAAAGCTGGAGAAATCTGCAGTCTCAACGGTCATGGCAGGCATAGCGGGAGCGGCATCTTTGTTGTACAGACCGGGCTCGCCTGTCAGGCTGACAAGCATGGCCTTGAGGATGACAACGTAGCCGTAGCCGCCTGCGTCTACTACGCCGGCTTTTTTGAGGACGGGGTTCTGCTCAACAGTGTTCTCAAGCGCTTTTTCGGCGCTCTCGATAGCGTGGCGCAGAACAGCCTCTGCACTGCGGTTCTTGCGTGCAAACTTGACGGCAGACTCGGCGCTGACTCTGGAGACTGTGAGGATAGTACCCTCAGCAGGCTTCATAACTGCCTTGTATGCTGTCGCAGAGCCCTCTGCCAAAGCGTCTGCAAATGCAGCGCCGTCGACACTGGACTCGTTTTTGAGGACCTTTGCCATGCCCTTGAAGAGCAGGGATGTAATAACGCCCGAATTGCCGCGTGCGCCTCTGAGCAGTGCATCCGAGGTGATCTCGCACACACGTCTGAGCGAGGGTGCCTGCACCCTGGAAAGCTCGGCTGCTGCGTTATTCAGTGTAAGCGACATATTTGTTCCTGTATCTCCGTCGGGCACAGGAAAAACATTGAGTGCATTGATAAGCTCTTTTTTGCTTTCTATTTCGGCTGCCGCTTCAAGTATCATGTCTCTCAGGGCGGTGCCGTTTATCATAGATGCCGGCTCCTGAGAAATGCTGCTTTTAGTAGCCAATGAGAACGCCTCCCTAAAATTATGCCTTTACCGCTTCTACGAGTACTTCAACCGTACCTACGGTTACTCCCGTGCGCTTGGTGACCATGTATTTGACTTCTTTGATGATAGAGCTGCATACAGCCTGAATGTTGACTCCGCTGAGTACAATGATCTTCAGCTGCAGCGCTACTGTTCCGTCATCCTGACAGCGCACCTTTACTCCTTTTTTGCGGGTTTCGCCTTTGAGGAGGCGCACAATGCCGTCCATCGCACCGGACGAAGCCAGCCCCTTTACCCCAAAGCAGGTGGAAGCAGTGTCACTTGCCACTATGGCAATTACGTCATTAGAGATACCTATTGTACCGAGTTCTGTTGTGAATTGCATAAACTGCCTCCCTTCAATTTTGGCAACTTTTTATATACCGATTATACATTATAACATACTGTTGCAAAAAATGCACGCATTTTTTTATTTTTGTATCACTTTATCATTATCATGGCACCCTGAACGCCCCGCTGCTCCTTGTGTCTGCGGTGCGACCACCACAGCTCCTCACTTGTTGTGCAGCACGGGCAGAGGCTTGATACGTCTATGTTTATGGGCGATATTCCGCTGCTTGTAAGAGCAACGTAGGTGATATTTTTGAGGTCGACGTGCCACTTTTTTCCGTCCTTATAAATATATTCGGACATATGTCTGTCGTATGCCTGAGACAGCAAAATCGGCACATCTTCGTCACATTCGAAGCATCTGCGGCAAATGCTGGGGCCTACGGCTGCAGATATATCTTTTGCCTTGCAGCCAAAAATATCAGTCATTTTTTGGATAGTTTTTTTGACTATGCCGTTGACCACGCCCCGCCAGCCTGCATGGACTATGGCGCAGACTTTTTTCTTGTTGTCGTAGAGCATTACGACCTGACAGTCGGCAAAATACGCCGTCAGGCACAGGCCGCGCACGTCGGTGACGATGGCGTCAACAGGCTCGCTGGGGTCATAGGGTATATACTCGCCGCGGATGACCAGAATATTGTCGGTATGCTTTTGCAGTGTGCGGACGATTTTGCTCTCGTCTGCGCCCAGCAGAGCGCCCGCGCGGCGATGATTTTCCAGCACGTTGCTCTGTGTATCCTCACTGGAAAAACGGAAGTTGAGTGAGTCGTATACGCCCCCGCTTACGCCGCCGCGGCGTGTGAAAAAACCGTGCGCAAGGTCTCTGTAGGGTTCAAGCTGGGGCGCGGTGTAGTAGGTGATGCCGTCTTTTTCGTTTTTGCGAAGTTCTGCCATTGATAGTCTCCTCTTGATATGCCCGGAAAATATGTAAACTCAAAATATGCTCAGAATATCTCGACCCGCTCCGCGCTGACCGCTCTGCCGCCGTCAAGCTCGAACACAAAGCCCTGAATACGCACGTCTCTGTCCGATGCCTCAAACCGGGGTGCAAGATAGCCTCTGAAATACTGCACCGACTGCTCGACTTTTACCCCGATGACCGACTCGATACCGCCGGTCATGCCCAGATCGGTGATGTAGGCGGTGCCTTTTGGCAATACGCAGGCATCTGCCGTGGGGATGTGGGTGTGGGTGCCCCACACGGCCGCCGCTCTGCCGTCAAGATAATAGCCGAGGGCGCGCTTTTCGCTGGTGGACTCGGCATGAAAATCAAACAAAAACAGATCTGCCGACACGTCTTTGAGGATCTTGTCGGCTGCCGCAAAGGGGCAAGAAGCGTGAAAATCCATATTGTGTCTGCCGATCAGGTTGGCAACACAGACCCGATACGCGCCTGCGTCCACCACCGTATAGCCGTTGCCCGGCAGCGCCGAGTGCAGGTTATAAGGGCGGATTATATCCCTCCGCTCGTCCAGATAGTCGCAGATCTGCCGATTGGCAAAGGTATGGTTGCCCAAAGTTATAACATCGGCGCCCGCATAGAATATCTCGTCGGCAAGCTCGGGAGAGATGCCTCTGCCGCAGGCGTTTTCGCCGTTGACCACTGTAAGATCGGCGCCGGTGGATTTTTTGAGTTGGCGGAGCTTTGTGCGCAGTATATCGACGCCGGGTTTGCCGCATACGTCGCCTATTGCCAATATTTTCACGTCTGCCATCTCCTTTCTATTGACAATTCATATTTTAACAGATAAAATGAATATTTGCAAGGATGCAAACCACTTATACACACTATATATGCGCCCGTAGCTCAGCAGGATAGAGCGTTCGCCTCCTAAGCGAAAGGCCGCGCGTTCGAATCGCGCCGGGCGTGCCAAAAAGCAGACGACAAGTTCAGGCTTGTCGTTTTTTATTTGTATGGGATTGCGGTTTTCATTGATTTTGCCGCAAAAGCGCCGTATAATAAACTTATCACGAAAGGCGGGAGAGATATGAAAACTTTGATAGAATTGTATGACGAGCGTGCCATAGAGAACATTCTCGCGCCCGACACCTTCCGTCCCGAGCGTGTTATTTATCTCTGTCCGCCCGAGATGGCTCAGAACAAGTCCAGGCAGGACAAGATGCGGGCGTTTTACAAGCGCCGCGGCTGGGAGCCCGAGCTGATTTTTATGGAGGCAAGCCGCTACAAGGCCGACCGCATACTCAAACAGCTGCTTTCCATCAGCGAAAAATACCCCGACTGCGCCGTGGACGTCACCGGCGGAAGCGACTCTGCTTTGTTTGCTGCGGGTATGTTTTCGGCTAAGACGGGTGCGCCGGCATTCACCTATTCACGCAAGAAAAACCATTTTTACGATATTAACGGCGCCGAGTTTGCCAACGATCTGGAGTGCAAGCTGACCTACTCGGTTGAGGAGTTTTTCCTCATGGCAGGCGGTACGCTGCTGCCCGGTCGTATGGACAACGCCGTGCTGAACAAGTATCTCGGGGATTTTGACGGATTTTTTGACTGTTTTCTCCGTTTCAGGAGACAGTGGCCCAAGATTATTTCATACATCCAAAAGGTCTCCCCTGCCCCCTACGGCGCTGTTCCCTCTCTGTCGGTGCAGGGCAAATACACGGTCAAAGGCGAATACGGCTCCAAAAACTCCGCCAACAAGGCTGCGCTTGAGGCGCTGCGCGACATTGACTTTTTGCGCGGTCTGACCGTCACGCAGGGCGAGTCGGTCTCATTTGATTTCCGCGACCACAACATCCGCACATGGCTGCGCGACGTGGGCAGCGTGCTTGAGCTGTTTGTATACAAGGCTTGTCTGGACACGGGGATTTTTGACGACGTTATTGCCAGCGCGGTTGTGCGCTGGGACGACATGGTAGGGCACAGCAGCGTCATGAACGAAATCGACGTAATGGCTGCCCGCGGCGTAGTACCGCTGTTTATCAGCTGCAAAGCCACCGATATCAAGACCGAATCCCTCAACGAGCTCGCCATACTCCGCGACCGATTCGGCGGCAAGGGTGCAAAAGCCGCTATAGTCACCACCGAGCCCTGCAGCGCGGCTGCCCGACACCGCGCCGCCCAGCTGGACATTGCGGTTATTGATCTTGAGGAGCTTAAAGCCAATCAGCTGGTATCCAGACTGAAGGTCATCATGAAAGTCGAACCCTAAATCGTCAAGGAGATTTATACCGTGAAGAAGATATATTCAGCAGCAATACTGCTGCTTGCTCTGGCTGTTATTTTGTCAGGCTGCGGCGCAAGCAAGACACCCGACTCACAGCCTGCAGCCGGAAATAATGCTTATCAGGATACTCTGCCCGAGATTCCGGTCCCGTCCGGTGACAATGAGACTGCGGGTGGAACAAAGGAGCCGGAGCCTGTGCCCGATACACCTGCCGAGCCTACTCCCGAGCCTGCGCCCGATACACCTGCCGAGCCTGCACCCGAGCCAACTCCTGAGCCTACTCCCGAGCCCACACCCGAACCTGCTCCCGAGCCCACACCCGAACCTGCTCCCGAGCCCACACCCGAACCTGCTCCCGAGCCC
>JAFYMQ010000226.1 GCA_017556565.1 Clostridia bacterium
CCCATCATCACGCCCACGCGGTCTATAAGCTGTCCTGCGGATATATCGGTGGTACCGCCGCATATCTCAGCAGTAAAAAGCTCTCCGTCAGGCTCAATATACAAAAGCTCTGTTGTGCCGCCCGACAGGTGCCATGCATAAAAAGGCGCGTTGAGCAGATCAAGCTTTTGTGCAGAAAAAGCAGCAGAGACAATATGCCCCTGCTGATGAGAATAGCTTTTGCAGCATACACCGTTTATTGATGCAATACTCTTTGCCGTACCCGCTCCCGCCAAAAAACAAGGCATATAGGAGTCGGCAAGCGCACGGGGTCTGTCCGAATATCCTACACCGACCAGCCGGGAATCCTGAATATCCAGCCGCTCTATAATATCGGGCAGACTTTTAACGTGCATAAAAAGTGCATCACTCTGACGCAGACCAAGCTCACCGTTTTTGACAGGGAGAAGCTTGCCCTCGCTCTGCCAACGATTGGTATCAGGCCAGAACAAGGCTGCGGACGTTTTATAATTGCTGGTGTCAATGCCCAAAAAGACTTTATGCATTTTCGATCTCTTTTTTGACAAAAGTAGCGAGCACGCCGTTTACAAAGGGTGCTGCCTCTTCCGAATCGTACTTCTTGGCAAGCTCGATAGCCTCGTTGACAGATGCGCCAACAGGGATCTGCATATATTTGATCTCATACATACTGAGTCTGAGTATGCACTTGGACACCTTGGATATTCTGGAGATATCCCAGCCGCTGGAGTACTTGCAGATATACGAATCAAGCTCCTCTGCACATCCAATAACACCGTTTACAGCGGTATTGATATACTCTTTCTGACCATCGGCGGGAACAGACTCATAGAGCGCATCCTCAGATGCAAGTGTGGCAAAATATTCAGCTTCCAGACGGCGCGCCAAAATTGCCTCGGCACCGTTTCCGGAACACTCGTTGTCAAAGATCATATGGAGTACAAGCTCCCTGGCATTTCTTCTGCTCATATTTATTATCCTCCGCATATGCAGACTATTTATTATATTATAATACCACGGATACGATAATTTTTCAACAAAAAAGACTGCCGCAAAGCAGTCTTTGATGTAACTCAGGCTTTCATCTCTATTCCGGCAACAAAAACGTCGGATTTTACGACGGTTATGCCACAGCCGGCTTCGATGGCGGTCTTCATGTTGCGCTGCACAGCCTTGGCAACTTCGGTAATAACGTGTCCGTTACGCACCATGATAAATGCCTCTGCGCTGCACTTGTCGTCATTGATACGAATGACGATACCTCTTGTAGCACCAATAGGGCCGGATGCCATTGCTGCAACTCCCTGAGTCTCCAGGCAGGAATCAGCTGCGATTCCCGCAATAACATCAGGAGAGATACTTATGATACCGTTGAGGTCGGATTTTTTGAAATATATCTTGTTATCTTCCATATCATTGCAACTCCCAAAAACTATTATACGTATATTTTATTACATTTTGCCAATTTAAGCAAGATATTTTTAATCCTGGGCCTCTATTATCTTGATCTTATCGGCAGATACCCCTGCCTCGTCTATAACTATGTCCTTGATTTTTGCCACATCGGCATCCTGAAGCTGCTCACTTTTTTTGGCAATAATTATGTTGACCGAGTCCTCGCTTACGTATGCAACGCACTCTTTGTAGCCTTTTGCAATGACCAGAGTTTCGATTCTGGACTCAACCATGGCGTTATTTGCCATTGTTTCGATCACTGCACTTGCTGCGGCAACCGCCTGCTCATCAGAGTTTGCGTTTTCTATGGTGGAGTTAAGAATACTTACCGCTTCATCGCGAGCCTTTTGTCTGGACAGTCTTGCATCGGCAAAATAGTCGATCTCTGACTCGGATATATCACCGCTGACAAGCAGTGATTCTCCCAGCAGCCCTCCGTTTACGGTATGGGGCGCTGCGCCTGAGCCCTCACTCCCCTCGGGATTATTCTGATTATAGCTCCAGTTGAGATAAACTGCCGCGCACAGCATAAGCGCGATCACCGAATAAATAGCTCCTCTTTTCTTAAGCACAATGTATAACCTCCTACTATTTCATTTTTGCTACTACAATATTATCCGCCGAGATTCCCGTCAGCGATTTCATAGCCTGCGTAAGTTCAAGTTTGATTTTTGAATTATCTCCTCCTTCGCACACTATGACCGCTCCCATAAACTCAGGATTTTTGATCTTTAACGTTATGGGTTTGCTTTGGCCGTTTACGCTGACTGTAACCAATTCTTTTTCTTGAGAAGCGCTGAACCCACTGTCAGACTCCATGCAGTCCTGACTGGTATCATAGGCATATACTGCCTCATAGCCGCTTTTGACAGTTATTTTTACATCTACCTTTCCAACTCCCTCTATTTGGGCAAAAATGCTTTCTGCTGCTTTTTCTATCTGTGCAACATCATAATTTGCATCGAGCCACTCCTCGCTTTTTACCTCGGTTTTGCTCTCCGCTGTTCCTGACAGCATAACAAGCAATATACCCGCAGCGCACATCAAAAGTATGTACTTATATTTATAGATCCCACTCCTGATATATTCCGGTAATTTTATTTTCATCATTACTCCTTTGCAAAAATCACCCTGTCACCCGATACACCGTACTCAGCAGCAAGAATGCCTATGGCTCTTTGCGCATACTCATCGCTGATATCCCCGACAAGATAAACTGTATTGATAATAAACTCAGCATCTGCAATCTCCGCATCAACCCTGACGATGCAATCTATACCCGCATTGCTCAATCGGTTTTGCAGATCAGATTTAAGTTTATCGCATACAAGCTGATATTGAACATTATTGGCATTTTCCATTTCGGCATCTATGCTATCTTCAATATCCGCCGAGAAATCCGTCTGCCTGAGCACGTTTTTTATATCACCGGTCAAAGGTGTTACGAGCATTATGATCACAAGGGCTGCACAGCATATACGCACAGG
>JAFYMQ010000227.1 GCA_017556565.1 Clostridia bacterium
ACTGTGTACCGTTGTTACCGTTGTACATTTGCAGAACAGTTTGATAAGAACACCGGCAAGATTAGCCTTTGCGCCGTGGCAGTGTACGATATCTGGCTTTTCTTTTTTGATAAACCTGATCAGTCTGATATAGTCTATTGCGGTCCAGCGTGAAAAGATGGTTTTGGTATTTATGCCGGCTTTTTCGGCACTATCTGCAAAGTCGCCAGAACGCAGGCTCACCAAAAGAAGCTCACAGCTTTTTGCCAGATGTGAGCACAGTGAGATTATATGTGTTTTTGCACCGCCGCGGTCACCGCCGCCTGCGATATGAACGACTTTCATACCCAATAGTCCTGTCAAGTTATTATTTCATCAATATATTATAACCTAATATCGGTGTGCGGTCAACCGATGTATTTGGAGTAAACAAAATAAAATATAGCGAATATATGGCGCTTTTTGGACATATTCTATTCCAAACGATAATATACAATAGTAAAAGACCGTCAGGAGGAATGAAATTGAAGCCAGAGGTAAAAGAGCGTGTATATCTGCTTGTTATTGTTTTCAGTCTGTTTATGTGCGGCGCTATGATAATAACAATGTTGTCAGGTGCAAAGCCTGTTGATGCAGAAGAGCACATCCCGGTTGTCCGTGATATTATACAGACCGAAGCAGATGATAACGTATCGGTTCAAAATGACCATACAGACGATGCGAGCACATACGAACAAGTGGCAAAGGACAGTGATATTGTATCGGTTGTTGATGGTCAGATAGGGATTACCGAGGAGTATCTGAATAACAAGCTGGAGGACATTTTGCCCTCCGGCTTTCCTCTTGAAAATACGTCTGTTGACATTGATGTAAACGGTGTTACGGTAAAAGGGGATATTAAGAGAGACGATCTTGCCAATTATCTCAAAAAAGGGGACAAGTATGACAAATATTCACTTATTCTGCTGCTTTTGCCTGATGTTTTTGATATAGAGGCTGTGTTTATGATTGAAAAGGGCAATAGTGAAAATAACGGTGCGGTTATAAGCTCGGATGGGATAAGCATATCGGGCAAAAAAATCGACCATGAATCAATACCCTTTGAGTTTACCGATATAATATCGGGCGCGGTCAATAAGATCATCAAAGAATGCGGAGATATCTACAGATTTTCGGGTCTTGAGGATGGGATATTATTGCTCGAAAAAATATAATTATACGATGCCGCCACAAATTGTGTGCGGCAATTTTTTTATACTTTATGTTGCGTATAATGTCAATTTGTGATACAATATAGTCCATAATTGGGGGAAGTATTATCTTGAACAGAAATGATATTATAATTTCCGCTGAAAATATCGCGGAACAAAGAGAATACAGTATAAGATGCAGGGAGATTTTGAGCCAAAAAATCGGCAGAACTCCCATGGCATGCGTGGTCACATTCGGCTGCCAGCAGAACGAAGCGGACAGCGAGCTTATACGCAGTATGCTGGCTGATATGGGCTTTGAGTTTGTGCCCAAGCCCGAGAATGCCGATCTTGTAATATTCAATACCTGTGCGATCAGAGAGCATGCAGAGATGCGTGCATTTGGCAATATGGGACAGTCATCCCATGTGAAAACCGCCAATAACAGCGCTATTATTTGCGTATGCGGCTGCATGGCTCAGCAGGCCCACGTGGAACAAAGGGTCAAGAAGAGTTTTCCGTACGTTGACATACTGTTTGGCACACACGCGCTTTGGAGATTTCCGTCGCTGCTTTATAAAAAGCTGACTGTCGGCAAGCGTGTTTTTGATACTGCAGGTGAGGGTGTTATAATCGAGGGCGTTGAGCCTTTGCGCAAGGAGCCGCCCAATGCCTGGCTGTCAATTATGTACGGCTGCAACAACTTCTGCTCTTACTGCATCGTGCCTTATGTCAGAGGCCGTGAGCGCAGCCGTGACCCCGAGGTTATCCTCAGTGAGTTCAAAAAGCTTGTGGACGCAGGCTACAAGGATATTACTCTGTTGGGACAGAACGTAAACTCCTACGGCAATGACCTGGATAATGGTATTGATTTTTCCGAGCTTTTGAGACGCATCAATGATATACCCGGTGATTTCAGGGTCAGGTTCATGACAAGCCACCCCAAGGATGCCACAAAAAAGCTGTTTGATACCATGGCAGAGTGCGACAAAGTGTGCAAGGCTATCCATCTGCCTGTGCAGTGCGGAAGCGACAGAGTGCTGGATATGATGAACAGACGTTATACATCCGCACATTACCTGGAGCTTATCGATTATGCACGTAGTAAGATGCCCGAACTTACAATAACCAGTGATATCATAGTAGGATTTCCCGGCGAGGATGAGCAGGATTTTGAAAAGACCCTCGAGCTTGTTGAGAAGGTTCGTTACGATTCGCTGTTTACCTTTATCTATTCCAGAAGACAGGGCACAAAAGCCGCGGTTATGCCCGATCCTGAAACCGCCGAGGATAAGCAGCGCAGATTTGACAAGCTGCTTGCACTCCAGAACCAAATCAGCAGAGAGAAAAACGAGCTGTATATGGACAGAGTATGCAAGGTGCTTATAGACGGATTCAGCGAGGATGAGTCCTATACGTACAAGGGCAGGACAGAGGGCTTTAAGCTCGTGCATATCAACGGCAGACCTGATCTTGTGGGAACATGGCAGAACGTTAAGATAAACAGAACCTCCACTTGGGCACTGTTTGGAGAAGTTGTAGAATAAAGATTGTTGAACGGAGACTGTAATGGCTGTGAAGAGCGATAACTTTACACCGATGATGCAGCAGTATATTGATGTAAAAGATCAGTACAAAGACTGCATTCTTATGTATCGGTTGGGCGACTTTTATGAGATGTTTTTTGACGATGCAAAAACCGTTTCAAAAGAACTCGATCTTACCCTGACCGGAAGAAGCTGCGGACAAGAGGAGCGAGCACCTATGTGCGGCGTTCCTTATCACAGCGCCGAAAGCTATATTGCAAGACTTATAGCCAAAGGTTATAAGGTTGCTATTTGCGAGCAGACCGAAGATCCCGCTACCGCAAAGGGTCTTGTCAAGCGCGAGGTTGTTCGCATGATAACCCCCGGCACAGTCATAGAAAGCTCCATGCTGGACGAAAATAACAACAGCTTTATTTCGTCTGTATATGCAGAAAAAGACGGAGCAGGCATATCCTTCTGTGATATTTCCACTGGAGAGACCTTTGCAAGCTCTTTTGAGGGCAGCGATTACGAAGACAGTATTATCAATGAGCTTGGCAGATTTGGACCAAAAGAGATACTGCTTTCTTCCGATGCTGCATCAAACGACAGAATACTGAGCTTTGCCAGAGACAGACTGGGCGCGCATATCGAGAGATGCGGTGACTGGCGCTTTGATACGCAGGCATGCACAGAGACTGCTAAGCTGCAGTTTGGTGCAGAGGCATGTGACAAGAATAACGACCGTACCATCAGGTCTGTCGGTGCGCTGCTTTCTTATCTCCACGAGACACAGAAAAACGATCTTTCCCATATAAATCAGCTTCAGTATTATACCAACAAACAGTTTATGGAGCTTGACTATACCGCAAGAAGAAATCTGGAGCTTACCTCTTCATTACATACAGGGGAGAAGAAAGGCTCTCTTCTGTGGGTGCTTGACCATACCGTAACTGCAGTCGGTGCGCGTCTTATCCGCCAGTGGATAGAAAAGCCTCTTTTGCGTATTCCCGAGATTATCGAGCGTCAAAAAGCGGTCGATGCTTTCTTGAAATACCGTCCTCAGAGTGATGCGCTCAGAAGTGAGCTTCGCTCTCTGTGTGATATAGAGCGTGTAGCGGGCAGAATAGTTTACGGCAGCGCAAACTGCCGTGATCTGCGCGCACTTTATCAGGTGACCCAGCATCTGCCTGCCATCAAAAAGCTGCTTTCTGTCATAGATGATCAGTATCTGGCTGCTTTGGAGTCTCAAATAGACGAACTGGCTGATATCGGTGAGCTTATCGGTGCGGCTATTGTTGAGGAGCCGCCTTTTACCGTAAGAGAGGGCGGAATGATCAAGCGCGGCTTCAATGCCGAGGTTGACAGGCTCAAAGACTTGCTTGACGGCGGCGCATCCAGACTTGCAGAGATAGAACAAAAAGAAAAAGAGCGCACCGGTATACCCAAGCTCAAGGTCGGCT
>JAFYMQ010000228.1 GCA_017556565.1 Clostridia bacterium
AAAAAAGATCTGGTATTCGATACTTTGACCATGGCGGTCAGCGCCGACCCGGGCGCTGCGGTTGCAACTCTTAACGCCCTGAGATATATCCGCAATACACTTAACTGTCATACCTCTCTGGGCGTGTCCAACGTATCGTTCGGTCTGCCCGCCCGCGATGCGCTCAACAGCACCTTCTTCTCGCTGGCGCTGGCAAACGGACTTTCCTGTGCTATTATGAACCCCTTCTCACTTGATATGATGAAGACCTACCACTGCTACAGAGCGCTGACCGGTATGGACGAAAGCTGCACCAGATACATCGAGGAGTCAAGCGCATTTGCCGTCTCCGCACCCGCCGCAGCTGCACCTGCCGCCGCGGCTGCAACCGCCGAGCAGAGCCGACTCAAAGACGCCATCATCCGCGGTCTTGCCGCCCGTGCCTCCGACTTCGCTGCCCAGCTGCTTATGACCGCCATGCCCATGGACGTGGTGCAGAACGAAATCATCCCCGCACTCAACGAGGTGGGCGACGGATTTGAGCGCAAAAAACTCTATCTGCCCCAGCTGCTTATGAGCGCCGAGGCCGCAAAGAGCGCTTTTGAGCAGGTCAGACTGCATATGCAGGGCAAGCAGGAGGGCAAAAACTCCACCCCCTTTGTGCTTGCCACCGTCAAGGGCGACATCCACGATATCGGCAAGAATATCGTCAAGCTGCTGCTGCAAAACTACGGCTTTGAGGTCATCGACCTGGGCAAAGACGTGCCTCCCGAGGTCATCTGTGACGCGGTGATAAAGCATAACGCGCCCTTTGCCGGACTGTGTGCGCTGATGACCACCACCGTTCCTTCCATGGAGGAGACCATAGCTCTGCTCAAGGCTCAGGCCCCTTGGTGCAGGACTGTTGTCGGCGGCGCTGTGCTGACCGAGGACTACGCACTCAGAATAGGCGCGGACAAGTACGCAAAAGACGCAATGGAAGCGGTAAAATACGCCCAGAGCATCGGCTAAGACAGGGCAAAAAAGCCTTGGTTTGCACCCCTTGTCAGGTTGACAAAAAACAGCCGAAAAGGTATATTATACATTGATAAATATAGTTTTTTTGATTGGACACAACATATAACATATCTGTGCCTGCGGGCATATACGAAAGGATAGGATAATTATGACTCTCACTGTTTGTATCGGCAGCTCCTGCCACCTCAAAGGCTCCAAAAAGGTTGCACAGACCTTTGAGAGACTGATCACAGAGAACAATCTGCGTGAAAAGGTCAATTTCCACGCTGCTTTCTGCATGGGTAACTGCCAGAACGGCATCAGCGTCAGTCTGGATGACAAGGTCTACTCTGTCACCCCCGAGACCGCTGAGGAGTTTTTCCGTACCCAGGTAATGGCTCGCCTTTGATATGTGCCTATGAAGACAAAAACTATATTACGCCTCAAAAAAAGCAACTGTAAAAACTGCCACAAATGCATCCGTTACTGCCCCGTCAAAGCCATCCGCTTCTCGGCGGGTCAGGCAAACGTCATCGAGGACGAGTGCATACTGTGCGGTCAGTGCTTTGAGGTATGTCCCCAGAACGCCAAAGAGATCAGAAACGACGTGGAAAAGGTCAAGGTCATGCTGGCGACCGAGCAGGTTTACGTCAGTATTGCACCGTCTTTTGTTGCCGCGTTTCCCGACATCGGCATCTCCGCCATGCGTGACGGACTGATGCAGTTGGGATTTAAGGGCGTGGAGGAGACGGCGGTGGGCGCTACCATCGTCAAGACCGAGTACGAGCGCATACTCCGCGAGGACAAGCCCAACGTGCTCATCTCCTCCTGCTGCACCAGTATCAATCTGCTGATGCGCAAGCACTACCCCGACACTCTGTTTGCGCTTGCTCCCGTTGTGTCCCCCGCTCAGGCTCACTGTCTGGATATGAAGAGCCGCATGAGCGGTATCAGGACGGTGTTCATCGGCCCCTGCATCGCCAAAAAATACGAGGCAGCCGAGGACGATGCCATTGACGCCGTGCTGTCCTTTGCCGAGCTTGGCGAGTGGCTCAGCAGCGCCGGAGTTGAGCTGACACCCCGTCCCGACGAGGATGCGGGCGGCAAGGCACGACTGTTCCCCACCACCGGCGGCGTTATCGGCACCATGGAGAAAAACCCCGATTACACCTATCTTGCCGTGGACGGACTGGACAAGTGTCTTGAGGTACTCGAGGAAGTTCGCGCAGGCTCGCTGCACCGCTGCTTTATTGAGCTTTCGGCCTGCATGGGCAGCTGCGCCAACGGCCCGCTTATGCCCAAACGCGCTCCCGCCGCCAACACCGCAAACATACTCAAATATACCCGCGAAGGCGATTTTGATATAAGCGCGCCCGACAAGGCGCTTATAACCCGCACTCCCCAGCCTATCCAGCAGTCTGCGTCCATGCCTCCCGAGTGGGAAATCGACGAGATGCTGATGCGTATAGGCAAAGAAAATCCCGAAGACCGCCTCAACTGCGGCTCCTGCGGCTACAACACCTGCCGCGACAAGGCTATCGCGGTCATTCAGGGCAAGGCCGAGCAGTCCATGTGTCTGCCCTATATGACAGCCAAGGCAGAGGGATTTTCCGATACTGTTGTTGCCAGCTCGCCCAACGGCATTCTGGTGCTCAACGATGACCTTGAGGTACAGAAGATCAATCCCGTTGCCTGCAAGCTGCTGCGTGTCCGCAATCCCAAGGACGTGCTGGGCGAGGACGTTACCTGCCTGTTTGATCCGCAGGTGTTCATAAAAGCCCGCGTCAAACCCAAAAAGCCGGTTGCCGAGCGTACATATATGGCAGAATACGGCTGCTACGTTGACCGCACCATTCTGTACAACGTGGACTACCATCTGTTTATCTGTATTCTCCGTGACGTAACGGGCGAAATGGACGAGCAGGAGAAGAAGATGGAGATGCGTATGCAGGCGGTGGATATAGCCAACGACGTTGCCAAAAAGCAGCTTAAGATCGTTCAGGATATTGCATCCCTGCTGGGCGAAACGGCAGCCGACACCCTGATCGCTATCGAGCGGCTGAAGGAGACCATATCGGATGAGTGAGTATCTTTATGCCGACATAGGCTACGGAAGTCTGAGCAAGCACGGCGAGATCGTATGCGGCGACCATATCGAAAAGATAGAGAAGCCCGACGGCAGCGTGGTACTGGTGCTGGCAGACGGGCTGGGCAGCGGCGTAAAGGCCAATATTCTGTCCACACTGACCTCCACCATCATATCCCGTATGATAGCCGAGGATCTGCCCATCTCCTACTGTGTCCACGCAATAGCCGAAGCGCTGCCCATATGCTCGGTGCGCAAGCTGGCTTATTCGACCTTTACGGTCATCAGCATATCCCCTACGGGTATGGCACACATCATACAGTATGACAACCCCTGCGCGATACTGGTGCGAGGCGGCAAGGAGTTCCCCCTGCCCTTTGTCACCACCATCATAGACGAAAAAACCATCGAGGCAGCCCAGATCCAGCTGCAAAAGGGCGACGTGCTCGTCACCTATTCGGACGGCGCGGAACATTCGGGCGTAGGGCCCGGCATGAGCTATGCCTACGGCTGGGGCAGAGACAATATCGTCAAGTATCTTGAGCCTCTGTGCCACGTGGGTTTTTCTGCCAAGACCCTC
>JAFYMQ010000229.1 GCA_017556565.1 Clostridia bacterium
CACCGTCGGAATATATCCGTGATAATATCTGGCTTTGAACATTTCTGCGGCGGTTTGCTTGCTTTCGCCATTTTTCAGAGCGGTGGTAACCATGTCTATTGTTTCCTGCAGGCTTTCTTTGGCGCGGCGCATAAACAGCGCGGCAGTCTCGCCTTCGATAATTCCGTAGTGGGGCGACAGCAGGCTTTTGGGCTCAAGCCCCATTACCCGATCCACCGACTCAAGACACATTTTGCAGGAGACCAGAGCGGCAGGCACTACGTCATTTTCGCCGTTATAAGAGCCCAGGCTCTCGCAGGCAAGCAGCAGACCCGAGTTCTGCTCAAAAAATCCGAACGAACACTTGGTATGTCCGGGCAGATGCAGACACAAAAAGCTCATATCCCCCACCTGCACCACCTGTCCGTCCTGCAGAGGCACGTCCACACGCAGCTTGTCCAGCAGATCGGTATAGCTGTCCACGCCGCAGGAACGCGCCATTTTGGTGTCGAGATCGCGCATGGTGGCTTTTGCCCCGTCTTTGGTGAATATTTTGGCGGCGTACTCCCCTGCGCAGACGCGGGCGGTGGGGTAGCTTTGCAGCACGTATGCCGAGCCGTAAGCATGGTCATAGTGTGAATGGGTCAAAAATATGCAGTCCAGCTTTCTTGTGCCCAGATATTTTTTGATATTCTGCGCCAGCGCCGCTCCGGTAAAGCCGTAGCCCGAATCGTACAGTACGGCGCTCTTGCCGTCGTCTATGAGAAATGCGCTGTCACCGGGGTGCACCCGCATATCGGTGATCTGTATCATTTTGCACTCCTCGTCTTATCGGGTAAAAACTTTCCAGCGGTTGCCCTCAGCACGGATTTCGCTGTAGTTCTTGCCGCACTCATTACAGCATATCTCAAACCAATCGTCACCGAATCCGGGTACTCTGTGATGCTCGACACTGCCCCCGCCGCAAAAACAGCGAAAAATCGTCACCTCTGTAGGGCAGTTTGCGCCATCGGGCAGGTATTGGCGCTTTCCGATCTGCTCGGGTCGGTCTTTGTACTCATAGTCCATAATATTTTCTCCCTTTTATTGCTCGGCGGGGATTTTGCCCCGTTTTTTCATCCGTCGCGCTATGTACACCGCGGGGGTGTCCAGCAGGCTTGTAAAAATATAGATAACGTAGCTGGACAGCATGACCTGCCAAAGCATCGAGCCGCTGTACCAGCCGCCGAATGCAAGGCAGGTAAACAGTACGGTGTTGATTATCTGTGAGATCAGGGTGGAAAAATTGTTCCGCAGCCAGAGGAATCGGTCGCGGTCACCCTTTTTGCTCGTCAGGTCCCACCACTTGTGGTAGAGCCACACGTCGATGCGCTGGGACACGGCGTAGCCCAAAAAGCTTGCCAGCAGCAGGCGGGGGGTGGTAGAGAAAATCGCCTCGATATGCACTCTTGCCCAATCCTCTGTCGAGGGGGTGTAGAGCCGCCAGAACTGGGTGAAAGCAAGCATGGCGCAGGATGTGAATATGCCTATCCATACGGCTTTTTGCGCAGCGGATTTGCCTTCGTTTTCGCTGAGGATGTCGGTGATGAGGTAGGTGGAGGCAAACATCACGTTGCCCAGCGTCTGCTCCATACCAAAACCCTCGACCAGCATCAGCACTTCGATGTTGGCAAGAATTGTGCCGATGGCCGTCATGGCAAACAGACCGCTCTTGCCGAAAAGTTTGTAGCAGACAAGCACCGCGCCGTAGATAAGGACGACCGACAGCAGCAGAAGGATCTCGTTTTTCATAATTTTTCCTCTTTTCCGCAAAGCACAAAACAAAAATTGCGCCCAAAAATGGGCGCAATGATGCTATCTGCTTTGCCCATAGTTTTGTTTAGGGACAGGATGGTTTCGAACTGTCCGCCTGAGTACGGTTATATTAAATCACAGCCGCAAGCTTTTGTCAAATATGGGGGTGCGCTTGCGGAAACGGGCGCGTATTATACGAAAACCGGCGCCGCTGACGGGTCATTTATATCACCGATGTGCCTTCCCAGTCTTCATCGGGCTCTATGCCCATAACCTTGGCAATTGTGGGCGCGATATTGAGCAGGGACAGCTGCTCTTTTATCTCGCCGGGGGTGAAATCTTTGCCGCGGAAGAACAGGGGCACGGTCATATCTTCGGGCATTTCGGTGCCGTGGCTGCGATCATGACCGCCGTGGTCTGCCATAATTATAACTGTGTACTCGTCGCCAAAAGCTGAGATCACGCGCTTGACCTGATCGATGGCGGCGCTGATGGTTTTCACGTACTGCTCGCTCATCCAGCCGTCAGCATGACCGCACTCGTCGGTATCGGGCAGATACAGGAACATAAAGTCGGGCTTGTCGCGCTCAAGGCAGACCAGCGCTTCGTCGGTCAGGCAGGCATCAACGCTTTCACGCATTTTCCAAAAGATGTAGCGGGAATAGCGCAGCATATCGGGCAGGGCGATGTCACGCAGGGGTTCCCAGCCGTAGTACATGGCAGACACGCCGCCGAGGGCTTTGATTTTTTCGAAAATACCCTGAACCGGGCGCACCTGGGGCACGTAGGTATTGGTCAGAATACCGTGGCGCTGGGGTGTGACCGAATGGGTCATGGAAAAATGGCAGGGCAGGGTCACCGACGGAAAAACCGAACGGGAACTATAGGTGTAAGCGCAGGTTTTTTCCAGCTCGGCAAGGTACGGGTTGCCGCAGGCGCAGAGCCCATCGGGACGCATACCGTCGATAGAAATAAGGATAACTTTTTTGTTCATAATATGCTCCTTGTGAGGATGAAAGGATCGGGCAAGGCGTGCGTGAGGCGGCACGTCGCGCCGTGCGCGACAACTTCTCTGTTTATGCGCTATATACTACTTTGCCTTCCAGTATGGTAGTATTTACATGGTTTGCGCCGACGGTGGTCAAAGGATCGGCGTTCCAGATGACCAGATCGCCGTCTTTGCCGACTTCCAGCGAGCCGACTCTGTCAGCAATTCCCATATGGGTAGCGGGGTTGATGGTGATGGCGCGCCATGCTTCTTCATAGGGCAGACCTGCGCTGCAAGCCAGACCTGCGCACATGGGCAGCGACTCGAGGGGCAGTACGGGTGCGTCGGTAATGATACATACGGGCACGCCTGCTGCATACAGCTTGCCTGCGGTTTCGAACTCCTTGTTCTTGAGCTCGACCTTGGACTTGCTGCCAAAAGAGGGGCCGACCAGTGCGGGGTAGCCGTCTTCGGCAAGTTCGTCGGCGATGCGGGATGCATCGGTGCAGTGGTCGAGGGTGAGCTTTAAGTCAAACTCTTTTGCAATACGGATGGCGGTAAAAATATCGTCAGCCTGATGTGCGTGAGCCTTGAGGGGGATCTCTTTTTTGAGGACGGGGATCATTGCCTCAAGCTTGAGGTCAAATGCGGGGTTTTTGCCGGCTTCTTTGGCTGCCATGTAGTCGCGGGTCTTGTAGAGCAGTTCACGAAGCATTGCGGCAACGCCCATACGGGTAACGGGCATTTTTTTGCCGCTCTGGCCGTAAGCGCCCTTGGGGTTTTCGCCGAAAGCGCACTTCATGCCGACGGCTTCCTTGACGATCATCTTGTCAACACGCTTGCCCACCAGCTTGATGGCTGCAAAAGTACCGCCCACGACGTTTGCGCTGCCGGGGCCGGTGCAGGCGGTGGTAAT
The DNA here is from genome assembly GCA_017556565.1 of Clostridia bacterium. Lineage (GTDB taxonomy): Bacteria > Bacillota > Clostridia > Oscillospirales > Butyricicoccaceae > RGIG3513. The sequence goes on from JAFYMQ010000229.1 coordinate 3,678, forward strand.
ACCGTGCTCAACGGCGGTCTGCAGGTACTCGTCAAAGGGGTCAATGCCGTCAATGGCGCGCATGTGAGGGGTGATGGGGTTGGAGCTTTCGTTGTAGTCGGCGCCTTCCCAGCGAACTGCTGCCGAATGCAGACCGATATGGCAATGTGCCTCGACACAGCCGGGGGTAACAAGCTTGCCGCCTGCGTCTATAACCGTTGCGCCCTCGGGAAGTGCCAGGTCTGCGCCTACTGCGGCGATCTTGCCGTCGTCACCGATAAGTACGCAGCCGTTTTCGATGTCTGCGCCTGCCATGGTCTTGATGTGTCCGTTCTTGATAAAAAGCATGATTTATCCTCCTCTGACTTGGTTGTAAGTCTTGATGTAATACTGTATATACCTATTACACCACAGAGGGGGCATTCAGTCAAGGAAAAGTAAGGCTCTGCTCGGCGTATTAAACCTGCGGTGTGGGTTGCTTGCAGGCAGAGGGTGTGCTATACTGATTTTTGACAGAAGTTTTTTGCGGAGGAGTTTTTTATGAAGATAGTTGCAGGCGGTCTTGAGCATGAGACCAATTCTTTCAGCAATATCAGTGCAGACTTAAACCACGTGCAGCGCATAATGAGCGTTGGCGACGATTACGTGCGCGGCTGCACCGGGGTCAGGTGTATGATGGGCGGTTTTATTGACGAGTGCCGAGAGCTGGGCATCACGCTCAAAGCCGCCAGCAAGGTCACCATCACACCTTGCGCGCCTACACAGAAGGATGCTTATGAGTATTTCCGCGATCTGTTTGTCGAGCAGATGTGGCAGGAGCATTTGGCTTCCCCCATTGATGCCATTGCCCTGAACATTCACGGTGCGGCTATGGCAGACGGCTACCCCGATCTTGAGAGCGATCTGCTGGAAAAGCTGCGCGAGCGGTTCGGCAGCGATATGCCCATCGGCATGGTACTCGATCTGCACGGCAACATCACCCCGCGGATGCTTGAGCTCAGCGACGTTATCGTAGGCTACAAAGAATACCCCCACACAGATACATACGATGCGGCGCGGCTGGTGATAAAGCTGCTGCACGAGATGGTGGTGGGCGGCAAGAGGTTCTATATGTCCCTCACCCAGCTGCCCTGGCATCTTGCACCGGCTTTCGGCGTGACGTTATCGGGCGCTGCATGCGACGTAAAAGAGTTTGCCGCATCGTGCGTCTCTGCCGATCCTGCCCTGCGTGACGTAACATTCTTCCACGGCTTCCCCTATGCCGATTTTGACCAGGCGGGAGTCAGCGTGACCGCGGTTGCCGAGACCCGGGAAGCAGCCGACAAGGCATCAAAAGCCGTTGCCGACTATGCATGGAGCAGGCGGCATGATTTTGCGACTCCCGTATATTCGGCGCAGCAGGCCCTTGAGCTTGCCCAAAACTCCCCCAAGCCGGTCGTCATCAACGAAAGCTCGGATAACCCCGGCGGCGGCACGCCCGGTGACGGAACACATTTGCTCCGCGAGATGATAGAGCGTGATCTGCCCCGCTCTGCCTACGGATTTATACGCGATCCCGAGGTAGTGCGGCAGGCTGTGGCGGCAGGTGTGGGCAATACTATCGACTGCCGTCTGGGCGGCAAGACCGACAGTTTCCACGGCGAGCCCATCGAGCTCAAAGGCGCATACATCAAGACTATCAGCGACGGCGTATATATAAACAAAAACCCCATGGGCGCAGGCGGTGTGCGCAAGATGGGCACTACCGTGCTGCTGCAGGTGGGCAACGTGTCCATTGTTGTGGGCACAAACCGTCAGCAGACGTTGGATGACGGCCCGTTCAGAGTGGTGGGCATCGACTGGCAGGATATGGACGTGCTGGCGCTCAAGTCGGCACAGCATTTCAAGGGCTGGTGGAACACCCGCGCCAAGACTGTCATCCCCTGCGACTCACCCGGCATCCAGTGTGCCGACCTGACGGTGTTTGAGTATAAACATCTGAATACGGGGTATTACCCGCTTGAAGCGAAAAGCGAAGAGTACTGAATGATGAATCGCGCCTTACGGCGCATGAATTGAAAGCTTTCGGCTTTCATAAATTGCCCTGCGGGCATGAATTGTGCCTTTTTCATCCCTGTGCTAAACTATGCCTATCTGTTATTTCGGGAGGTTTTGTTATGATACACTCCATACTTCTTATCGGTCAATCCAATGCAGGCGGCAGAGGATTCGTGCATGAAGCGCCGCCTATAGACAGCGAGAATATTCTTGTGCTGCGCAACGGTCGCTGGCGCAAAGCCTACCGCCCGGTAAACCCCGACAGAGTCACCTCGGGCGTGTGCTTTGCCGAAACCTTTGCCACCCAATACCGCGATGCTCACCCCGGCGTGGAGGTGGGAATAATCCCCTGCGCCGACGGCGGCACACAGCTCATGCAGTGGCAGAAAGGCGCTCTGCTCTACGATCACGCGGTCAACTGCGCAAAGCTTGCCCAGCGCACCTCCCATATTGTTGCCGTACTGTGGCATCAGGGCGAAAGCGACTGTCCCGACGACCGCGTTCCCCTGCACAATCAGCGGCTGAGCGATATACTCGACAATTTCCGCGCCGATTTGGGGCTGCAGGACGTGCCCTTTATCATAGGCGGACTGGGCGATTTTCTCATTAACTTCAAGGGCGGCGACAGCGCACAAAGCCGCAACTATCTGACCATCAACCGCTCTATGCAGAGTATTGCCGAGAGCAAGCCTCTCTGCGGCTTTGTTTCTGCCGAGGGACTGAGCGCAAATGCCGACAACATACATTTTTCGGCCCGGGCGCTGCTGGAGTTCGGCAAGCGGTATTACGAGGTGTTTGAGCGTCTTGAGGACAAGGCCCGCGTATTTGAGGAAAAGACCACCATGGATGCCGCCATCCGCGGCGAGCTGGAAAATCTGTGATGAGCAAACAGACCTCTGCCCGTGTGATTTTTGGGCTGTATCTGTGCGTGATGGTCTATCTGCTGTTTTTGCAGCAGGTGCGGCTTCATCATATAGACAGTTTTGCCCATTATCTTGAGCTGCTGCGCTCGGGCACTTTTAATCTGCGGCCGTTTGAGACTATCGGCATATTTATGGAAAACCTTGTGGGCGACGACCCCTACTGGGCGCACCATGCCGCGATCAATCTGGCGGGCAACGTTGTGATGTTCGTGCCTGCAGGGTACTTGCTGCCCCGTGTGTGGGCAAAGGCCGATTCGCTGAAGCTTATATGCCTGTACGTTCTGTGCGCGCTGATAGTTGTCGAGACCATGCAGCACGTTACCCTGACCGGGGTATTTGATATAGACGATATTATCCTCAATATGGCAGGCGCGGCATTGGGCGGCGCTCTGAGTCTGCGCTCAGGCAAAGGGGAGAAAAACCAATGAACAAGACACTCAAGTCACAGGATACCCGACGCATGGCGATAATAATACTCTCTCTTGCATGGCCGACCATGCTGGAGCAGCTTATGCAGACCGCCGTGCAGTATATAGACACGGCAATGGTGGGCGCGCTGGGCACGTACGCCACGGCGGCGGTAGGCTCGACCACCACGGTCGGCTGGGTAATACAGTTTACCGTGTCGGCGCTTGGGGTGGGATTTCTTGCCCTGATCTCCCAAAAACGCGGCGCAGGTGACTTTGACGGAGCGCGTGACGTTGCCGCGCAGGCCGTGCTGGCGGTGCTGGTGGTGGGATGTATATTCACCGCCGCGCCCTTGCTGCTGCACAGACAGATCCCCGTATGGATGCAGGTGGACGAGAGCATCAG
>JAFYMQ010000230.1 GCA_017556565.1 Clostridia bacterium
CATACTTGCGGATATCTTTTGCTCTTTTTCTGTTGCGGATGGTATAAAAGATAAACATCGCAACAATAGCTATACCCTCGCCTATTGCAACATAGTAGGACTTGAGGAACAGAGCAGTTATACCCGCAAATATGACCAGCAGGACAAATGAAAATATAGAGCTTGAAGAAAGCATCCTGGACAACTTTTTGTCCATATCCGCACCTCCCTGAAAAACTCAGATACTATTATAAATTATGGGTGTGTACAAATCAGAACAGACCGCTGATGGTGCCCTTGTCATCGATATCGATGAGCTCTGCGGAGGGGATCTTGGGCAGACCGGGCATAGTCATAATATCACCGGTCAGTGCAACAACAAAGCCTGCACCTGCGCTGACCTTGAGGTTGCGTACGGTGACCTTAAAGCCTTCGGGTGCGCCCAGCTTGGTCTGATCGTCAGAGAAGCTGTACTGGGTCTTTGCAACACAGATGGGCAGCTTGTCTGCGCCCATTTCGCGCAGGCGCTTGAGCTGGCTCTTTGCATCTGCGGTCAGAACAGCCTTTTCGCCGCCGTAGACCTTCTGTACTATCTTGTCAAGCTTTGCCTGAATGCTGTCTTCCAGCTCATAGGTAAACTGCAGCTTGGAGGGCTTTTCGCACAGTTCAACAACCTTGTGTGCCAGTTCAACGGCACCCTCGCCGCCAAGCTTCCAGGAATCGTTGAGAACAGCCTCAACACCATGCTCAAGGCATGCCTGCTTGACGCACTCGACCTCTTCGTCACTGTCGGTGGGGAATCTGTTGATAGCAACTACTGCGGGCTTGCAGAATACTTCTGTAATATTGCGGACATGGCGCATCAGGTTGGGCATACCTGCCTTGAGTGCCTCAATGTCGGGGGTTGTGAGATCCTGCTTTTTGACGCCGCCGTGATGCTTGAGGCCGCGGACTGTAGCAACGATAACAACTGCATCGGGCTCGATGCCTGCTGCACGGCACTTGATATCCAGGAACTTCTCCGCGCCCAGATCTGCGCCGAAGCCTGCCTCGGTAACAACGTAGTCACCAAGTGCCATAGCGGTCTTGGTTGCAACAACAGAGTTACAGCCGTGAGCAATATTTGCAAAGGGTCCGCCGTGGATCAGTACGGGAGTACCCTCAAGGGTCTGTACAAGGTTGGGCTTGATAGCCTCACGGAACAGACATGCCATAGCGCCCTCAGCCTTGAGCTGGGATGCGGTAACGGGCTTCTTGTCATAGGTGTAGCCGATAACGATTCTGCCAAAACGATCCTTGAGATCCTTGATGTCGCTTGCCAGACACAGAATAGCCATAACCTCGCTGGCTGCGGTAATGTCAAAGCCGTCATCACGGATAGCGCCGTTGGCTGTGCCGCCCAGACCGCAAAGGATGGATCTGAGTGCGCGGTCGTTCATATCCAGGCATCTGCGCCATGTGATGCGCTTGGGGTCAATGCCGAGCTCGTTGCCCTGATGGATATGGTTGTCGATCATTGCGGACAGCAGGTTGTTGGCAGTGGTAACGGCGTGCAGGTCACCGGTAAAGTGCAGGTTGAGGTCTTCCATAGGAACGACCTGAGCATAGCCGCCGCCTGCTGCGCCGCCCTTGACACCGAATACGGGGCCGAGAGAGGGCTCTCTGAGAGCTGCAACGGTCTTCTTGCCGATACGGCTCAGACCGTCGGAAAGACCTACGCTGGTGGTGGTCTTACCCTCGCCTGCGGGAGTGGGGCTTATAGCGGTAACAAGGATAAGCTTGCTCTTGGTGCCGCCTGCGGCTGCCTCGGGGTTGATCTTTGCCTTGTACTTGCCGTAACACTCGTAGTCAGACTCTTTGAGTCCCAGCTTGGCTGCTATCTCTCCGATGGGGAGCATATTTGCACTCTGTGCTATTTCTATATCGCTTTTGTACTGCATAGAATTCTTCCTTCCTTTTAATAAGGGTAGTATTTTCCTGAATATATATTATATAGGGTAATTGCCGATTTTGCAAGAGTTTTGAGCGCACTATTTATTACGCCATACCATTGACAAAGATTAAAAAGATTGGTACTATATTTTCAATAATTTTTACAAATAAAAGAAGAGGAATGAATTATGAGCAAGCATATCGAAACAACATGCGTTCAGGGCGGCTATCAGCCCGGCAACGGTGAACCCAGACAGATACCCATAGTACAGTCCACCACCTTCAAATACAACACCAGCGAGGATATGGGCAAGCTGTTCGATCTGGAAGCAAGCGGATATTTCTACAGCCGCCTGCAGAACCCCACCTGTGATTACGTTGCAGCCAAGATCTGTGAGCTTGAGGGCGGCGCCGCTGCTATGCTTACATCTTCCGGTCAGGCTGCTAACTTCTATGCAGTATTCAATATTGCTACCTGCGGCGACCACGTTGTTGCAAGCAGCAGCATCTACGGCGGAACATTCAACCTGTTCTCTGTCACCATGAAGAAGATGGGTATTGATTTCACCTTTGTTTCCCCCGACTGCACAGAAGAAGAGCTCAACGCAGCTTTCAAGCCCAACACCAAGGCTGTTTTCGGCGAGACTATCGCTAACCCCGCTCTTACCGTTCTGGATATCGAAAAATTTGCTACCGCCGCTCATGCACACGGCGTACCTCTCATAATCGACAATACATTTGCAACCCCCGTACTGTGCCGACCCTTTGAGTTCGGCTGCGACATCGTCACCCACTCCACCACCAAGTACATGGACGGTCACGGCAGCGCAGTAGGCGGCGTTATCGTCGACAGCGGCAACTTTGACTGGACAAAGTATGCAGAAAAGTTCCCCGGCCTGTGCACTCCCGACGACAGCTATCACGGCATTACTTATACCGAGCGTTTCGGCAAGGGCGCATATATCACCAAGGCTACCGCTCAGCTGATGCGCGATTTCGGCTCCTCCCCCTCTCCCCAGAGCGCATTTCTGCTCAATCTGGGTCTTGAGAGCCTGCACGTTCGCATGGAGCGTCACTGTGAAAATGCTCTGGCTGTTGCAAAGTTCCTCAAGTCTCATCCCATGGTATCCTGGGTACGTTACAGCGGTCTCGAAGGCGACAAGTACTATGAGCTGGCTCAGAAGTATCTGCCCCTCGGTTCCTGCGGCGTAGTATCCTTTGGCGTAAAGGGCGGCAGAAAGGCTGCCGAGGCATTCATGAAGGGTCTCAAGCTTGGCGCAATCGCAACACACGTTGCAGATGCACGCACCTGCTGCCTGCATCCCGCAAGCAGCACACACCGTCAGATGACCGATGAGGAGCTCAATGCCGCAGGTGTCGGCGCCGATCTGGTTCGTCTGTCCGTCGGTCTTGAAAGCAAAGAAGACCTGATTGCCGACCTCCAGCAGGCTCTCGAGCAGGTAAAATAAAGCTTTTTTAAGGAGCAAAAAGATGCCTATAAAAATACCTAACGGTCTTCCTGCGGCGCAGACTCTCAAAAGCGAGAATATCTTCGTTATGGACGAGCATCGCGCCCATACTCAGGACATAAGACCCCTCAAAATAGGTCTGCTCAATCTTATGCCCACCAAAATAGCAACCGAGACACAGCTTGCAAGACTGCTTTCCAACACTCCTCTGCAGGTCGAGCTGGAGCTTATTGCTATCGAAAACCACGTACCCAAAAACACCCCCGCCGAGCATATGATCGCTTTCTACAAGCATTTTAAGGACATCAAGGATCAGAACTTTGACGGTTTTATCATCACGGGTGCGCCCGTAGAGCTTATGCCCTTTGAGGACGTTGAGTACTGGAACGAGCTTTGCGAGATCATGGAGTGGACCAAGACACACGTCCACAGCACATTCCACATTTGCTGGGGTGCTCAGGCAGCGCTCTATTACCACTACGGCATCAACAAGATCATCCTTCCCGAAAAAATGTTCGGCATCTTCCCCCACACCGTAGAGCGCAGCAACAATATGCTCTTCCGCGGATTTGACGACACATTTATGGTGCCTCACTCCCGCCATACCGCTATCTCCCGCGAGGATATAGAAAAAGTGCCCGAGATCAAAATCCTTGCATCCTCTCCCGAGGCAGGCGTTTATGCCATGAGTACCGATAACGGCAGACAGATATTCATCACGGGACACAGCGAGTACGATGCACGCACACTGGAAAATGAGTACATCCGCGACAAAAGTCAGGGTCTGCCCATCAACGTGCCCAAAAACTACTATCCCAACGATGATGACACCCTGGCGCCTAACGTAACGTGGCGTTCCTGCGCCAATCTGCTCTACAGCAACTGGCTCAACTACTTTGTCTATCAGACCACTCCCTACGATATAGAAAAAATCAACTGATTTGCAATCACCTGCTTGTAATACAGGCAGGTGATTATTCTTTTATATATCTTAGCCACGCTTTTACCGACTTCGTAGTATAATTTTATAGTCAATTTTTATACGAGGTGATAGAATGATCCCCGCTATTATACTGTTTGCAGCAACCTATGTACTCATGCTGGTTTTCAGCAAATACCGCCCCTATATCGCTCTTGCCTCCGGTCTGATTTTTATCATCACCGGCATGCTGCCCGTAGGCAACATCATAGGCTCTCTGGACTTTAACGTTCTGCTTATGATCGCCGGTACTATGGGTCTTGTGCAGTTGTTTATCGAGAGCCGCATGCCCGAGCGTCTTGCCGACATGATCATGGCAAAGGTCCCCAACGTACAGTGGGCAGCCGTTTGTCTTGCACTGTTTGCCGGTATTATCTCGGCATTTGTAGACAATGTTGCTACCGTGCTTATGATCGCTCCCGTTGCACTTGAGATTTGCAAAAAGCTCAACACCAACCCCGTACCCTTTATTATCGGTATCGCAGTTTCCTCCAATCTGCAGGGCGCCGCAACCCTGGTCGGC
>JAFYMQ010000231.1 GCA_017556565.1 Clostridia bacterium
CAGGGCGCACAGCCCATCATCAGCTACAACTACGGCGCAGGCAACACACTCAGGGTAAAAAAGACCTTTTTCATCCTGCTGGCGGTGTCGCTGAGCTACTCAACCCTGCTGTGGGGATGTGTGATGCTGTTCCCCCGCGCATTTGCGGGGATGTTTGCATCCAATGCCCTGCTGGCTGATTTTGCCGCCTCGGCGCTGCGTATATACTGCGCTGTGCTGCTGATATTCGGCGTGCAGATTGCCTGCCAGATGACATTCGTATCTTTGGGCAAGGCTCTCTGCTCGGTGACCGTTGCGGTGATGCGGAAGTTTGTGCTGCTTCTGCCCCTCATATACATAATGCCCGCCCTGCTGAACACAGACAAGACACGGGCGGTATACGCCGCCGAGCCTGTGGCGGATTTTCTTGCGGTAAGTTTTACGGCGGTACTGTTTGCCGTGCAGTTTAAGAAGATATTGAAAACAATGCAAAGGAGCAATAAGGATGAACAATAATTACGAGACTCTGTCACAGTATTCCAAAGACGAGCTTATCGAGCTGATAGCAATGTACTCCAAAAACTGGCTTGCACACGACGGCGTGTGGTTTCAGGCTATAGAGAAAAAGGCCGGCATGGACGATGCCATGTATTATGACATCGAGGCATGGCGCCGTTTTACCGTTATCGAGGCAAAGAAGATCAAGGCGTTTTTGGGTCTGGGTGACCGCCCCGGACTGGACGGTCTTGCAAAGGCGCTGCGCCTGCGTCTGTATGCCAATATCAACAAAGACAAGATAGAAATAGAGGGCAACACCCTGATCTACACTACCGTTGAGTGCCGTGTGCAGCATGCAAGAGCACAGAAGGGCATGCCTTTTCACCCCTGCAAGTCGGTGGGCATCGTGGAGTATTCGGGATTTGGCAAGACCATTGACGAGCGTATCAGCTGCGAGTGCATGAGCTGCTACCCCGACATCACCGACGAAAGCTGCTGCTGCAAGTGGAAGTTCACCCTCTGCGAGTAAAAAGCTTTATGCCTGCAATAAGCAGGCTCATCCAAACAACAGTGCATCAGGAGGCAAAACCATGTCCAATATAAGATTCGGCTGGGCAGAAACAGACATAACACCCAAGCAGAAAATATCTCTTGCCGGCGAGTTTTTTGAGCGTGTGACCGATGAGGCGGAGACTCCCATTACCGCCACGGCCCTTGCAATAGAGTGCGGCGGTGAGCAGGCGGTAATATGCTCGATAGACATTGTCAGCATCGGCGCAAATCTGGTATCGATGGTCAAAGCCGCCGTCAAAGCCGACGGTCTCGACCCCGAAAAAATAATCATCTGCGCGCCCCATATACACAACTCCTACACCTACAAGCGTGATTCGGGCATGGGCAAGGCAACCTCCAAGCTCATACACGAGCATATGCCCGAGGGCTGCAGATACGTCAGTCAGGCAAGCTCCGAGGAGGCGCTTGACCCCCAGGCCGCGCTGGAGTTTCTTGCTCATAAGGCAACTTGTGTCATCGAGCAGGCATGGGCAAACCTGAAAGACGGCTGCTTTGCCTACGGATTCGGCAGAGCGGCAATCGGTATGAACCGCCGCGTCTGCTACTCTGACGGCAAGGCAAAGATGTGGGGCGACGTGGACACGCCTACTTTCACAGGGCTCGAGTACGGTGACGACAACGGCGTGGAGATGCTGTTTGTATACGACGATGCCCGCCGCCTGAGCGGTATAGTATGCAACGTTGCCTGCCCTGCTCAGGTAATGGAGCAGCGCACAATAATCTCCTCCGACTACTGGGGCAAGCTGAAAATACTGCTGCGTGAGCAGTACGGCGAGGATATCATGCTGCTGCCTCTGTGCTCGGCTGCCGGCGATCTGTGTCCCCGCGATCTGGTCCGCTGGGTCGAGCCCGAAACACCTATCAAAGACCCCAACGTCATCCGCGTAAATCCCAAATACCGCCGCGCCGACCCGTCGATGTTTGATATCAAGGGCACGTGGAAAATCGGCAGGCGGCTGCTCAGCGAGATCAATATGGCACTCGAAGAGGTGGAAGAATACCACACAGACGTGCCGTTTGAGCACAGAAGCTGCGAGCTGCGTCTGCCCCTGCGCCGCGTGACCGAGACCGAGTATCAGGACGCGCTAAAGGCTATCGCCCAGTTTTTTGAGGGTAAGACTGTTGTCAATTATGCTGACTCGGCAGCGCTGCACGTGTATATGGGCATCGTCAGGCGGTACGAGGTACAAAAAGAGCGTGACACCGTCTCCATGAACGTGCACTATATGCGTCTGGGCGATATGGCTTTCTGCACCAATCCTTTTGAACTGTTTGTCAATTACGGACACAAGATCCGCGCCCGCTCGGCAGCTGCGCAGACCATGATAATCCAGCTGTGCAACGGCTCGTTTGGCTATCTGCCCACCGAGGAAGCCGAAAAACACAGCCACTACTCGGCCTATGTTGCAAGCGGACACATAGGACATGCAGGCGGCGAGCTGCTGGTCAATGAAGCGCTGACAAATATCCGCGAAATGTTTGATAAATAAGCTTGTGTAAAGTTATTTTCTTTACAGCACAAAAGCTCTGTTTCACCTATGAAACAGAGCTTTTGTATGGGTTTTTTCTGTCAGAACACGGTCTGCACGATTTTGTCCTCGCACTCTATGGGGCTGTAGCGCCACGTATGCAGTATGCCTTCTGTGAGATAATAATCACGGGGAGCGATGAGCCTGCGCTCGCACTTTTCTTCCGAGTCGATTATAAGCAGCTTGATCTTCATACGCTCGGGGTTGATGGATTTTATGTACACGGATACGTTGTCGCCGATATTTATCCCGGACTTGGGCTCGGCAAGGCCCGAGATATTGGGGCTGAGCTCGACAAATATCCCATAGTCCTCCACGCCGCGCACAACGCCGCTGACCGTCTCTCCG
>JAFYMQ010000232.1 GCA_017556565.1 Clostridia bacterium
GAGCAAGGTCGCGGTCTGTCGGGCAACGTGATAGTGAGAGGTGACGATTTCCAGATGATAGCCTTTTTCGGGCGAGGATGCGTATCCGCCGGCAATGAGCACACCCCGCAGAAACGCCGCCTTGCAGCAGTCATCCTCTACAAGAGCGCGGTTGAGCTGAAGGGGAGAGTTGCGGTATTCGTAGCCAAACGCCTCAAAAGCGCATCTCATCTCAAAATCTCCGCTCAGGCTGAGCACGTTGCCCTCCTGATGCAGAGGGATACCGAATACCTGCTTTGCCACGCTCATGACACGCTTGCGTACGGTGTGACTGTCCGACTGCAGCTTGAGTCCGTCAAGAGCAAATCTGCCTGCATACAGCATCAGACCCAGACACTCGGCATAGATGCAGTTGGGGCATACAAAGGACGACGAGCACAGCTCGGCCTTGAGTTCTGCATTGAACGACATACTATCAGCCCTTTGTAATATCGCGGTGGAGGATAACTACGTTGTGACCCTTCTGATCCAGGCGGTTTTTGATGTTCTCAGCCATAGCCACCGAGCGGTGTCTGCCGCCGGTGCAGCCGATAGCCACGACCAGCGAGGTCTTGCCCTCGGAGATATACTGGGGGATAAGATAGTCCAGCATATCAAACAGCTTGTCGGAAAACTCCCGTGCAGGTTCGCGGTCAAACACAAAGTCATAAACCTCACTGTCCAGACCGGTCTTGGGGCGCAGCTCTTTTATATAGAAGGGGTTTTCTATAAATCTCACGTCAAACACCATATCCGACTCGTGGGGTATGCCGTGCTTGAATCCAAAACTGAGCACGCTGATAACCATGGCGCTCTTGCTGCCGCCCTCACCGAACAGGTTGAGCAGGTGGGACTTGAGGTTGGCTGTGGACAGAGCGGTGGTGTCTATGACGTAGTCGGCAGAGTTGCGGATGGGATCCATCTGCATACGCTCTTTTGCCACCGCCTCGGCAATATCACCGTTAAAATCCAGCGGATGCCGTCTGCGGTTTGCCTTCTGGCGGTTGATTATCTCCTCATTGGAGCACTCAAGGAAGAGTATGCGGCACAGTATGCCCTTTGCACCCAGATCGGCGCGGAGGGCAAACAGATTTTCGATATTTGCGTCACTGCGCACGTCGATGACCAGCGCCACCTTCTTGTACTTTGCCGAGGTGCTGAGAACAAGCTCGATAAACCGCGAAGCCAAAGGCGAGGGCACGTTGTCAATGCAGTAATAACCCGAATCCTCGAGCACGTCAACCGCCATACTTTTGCCCGCACCGCTCATGCCGGATATGATCAGACATTCCATAGCTTTACTCCTCTCCCAGTATCTTTATTTCCCGCTCCAGAGTTACTCCAAAGCGCTCAAAAACAGTCTTTTGTATATGCTCGCACAGCTTAAGCACATCTTCGCAGGTAGCGCCGCCGGCATTGATAACAAAGCCTGCGTGTTTGGTCGATACCTGCGCACCGCCGATCGTGCAGCCCTTGAGGGCGCAATCTTCTATAAGCTTGCCCGCAAAATACCCTTGAGGCCGCTTGAAGGTGCTGCCTGCCGACGGTTTATCCAGCGGCTGGCTCTCGCGGCGGCGGCGTGCAAGCTCTGCCATGGTGTTTTTTATCTCGGTCTGCTCGCCTTTTTTTAACTCAAACTCGGCACTCAGTATCAGATACTCGGGATGTGCCTTGAAAAAACTCGTGCGGTAGCCAAAATCGTGCTCTGCCGCACCCAGCGTGCGTACATCACCCGAGGGTGTGCAGTAGGTGGTGGAGACGAGCACGTCCTTTATCTCGCCGCCGTAAGCGCCTGCGTTCATCATTACCGCGCCGCCCACCGTGCCGGGAATGCCGTGAGCAAACTCCAGTCCGGTCAGCGAATGCTCGGCAGCCGCCTGAGCCAGCAGAGCCAGCGACGTGCCTGCCGATACTGTGATGCGTGTGCCCGAGACACGGGGCGTGTCGGCTTTCAGCTTGATTACAGTGCCGTCAAAGCCGCTGTCACGGACGAGCACGTTGGTGCCGTTGCCTAAAAAAGCGTACTTTTCGCCCGACTCATTGAGTGCGCGCAGCAGAGCGGGTGCATCAAGTGCATCCAGCAGCACGAACCGTGCTGCCGCGCCGCCCAGCCTGAACGATATGTGTCCGCTCATGGGCAGGTTGTATGATATTTCCGAGTTTTTCAATATGCCTGTATCAAATGGGGTTGACATATGTGACTCTCCTTCAGTCCCAGAATCCGAGGCGGCGGTTAAGCTCGAGGTATTTTTCGTACTTTTGCTGATATTTTTCCTGTCTTTCGGCTATAGGTGTGTAGCGGTTCTTGATGCCGATGTATTTGTATATCTCGTCTTCGTTTTTGAGTATGCCCACAGCCAGCGCCGCACCCAGCGCACAGCCGAGGGATGTAGACTCCTCGTTGACCATTGTAACAATTTCGGTGTGACATATATCGGACTTCAGTTGCAGCCACAGATCGCTTCTGGCGCCGCCGCCCAAAGAAATCAAACTGCCCTTCCCGATGCCGCTGCGCCCAAGCAGCTCAAGATTTTCACGCAGCAAAAATGCCACGCCCTCCATAACCGCGTGAGCCAGCTGATAACGGTCGCTGTCCAGCCCCAGTCCGTAAATAACACCCCTGGCATCGGGATTGGAAACAGGCGACAGGTATCCGTTAAAGTGCGGCAGCACGATAATATCGGTAATGGGCGCACCGCGTTTTTCGATTTCTTCGTTGAGGCAGGTGTATATATCCTTGCCGCTTTTTTTGCACTCCTGCATATCCGCCAGCAAAAAGTTGTCCTTGCACCACTTGAGCAGTATGCCTGCGGTGGGGCAGTAGGGCAGGGCAAGATACCTCCCGCTCAGTCCGTGGGGAAGCACGATAACGGGCGAGGGGAAGTGCTCAGGCTCAAACTCACTCAGAGTTGCCGCGATAGCCAGCACCGTGCCGGTGGTCTCGCAGACCACTCCGGGTGTGATATTGCCCGCACCGATAGCCGATGCGCACTGGTCCAGCATACCGTTGACAACCACCGCGTCAGGCACGCCGATAGCCTGAGCGCTCTCGGGCGTCAGTTTGCCCATTATCTGTTCGGGTGTGCTCAGAGGGGGCAGCTTGTTTATATCTATGTTTGCAATGTCAAGAAACTTGCGGCAGTATTCTTTTTTGCGTATATCCAGATAGCCCGAGCATGCGTATACCGAAACCTCACCGCGCAGCACGCCCGAAAGCTTCCACACCACATAGTCGTGGAGCATTACAAACTTGTCGCAGCGCTCATAGAGTTCGGGGTCGTGCTTTTTGATCCACATGATCTTGGCAAGAGGAATTACAGGGTCAAGACCCGATATGCCGGTGACTGCATAATATTCCTCGGGGGTAATATGCTGTGACAGATATTCTGTCTCTTCCTGGGCTCTTGTGTCGGTCCACACAACAGCATTACCCAACACCTGAGCGTCAGCATCGAGACAGATAAGAGTCTCTGCCTGACCGGTAACCGACACAGCCGCTATCTCGTCGGCGCAGTTCTGCTCGCAGACTATCTCGGAGAGAAGTCTGTATGCAGCGCCTATATAGTTTTGGGCATTGTATTCAATAAAGTTCGGGGCAGGGTATGTATAGCAAAACTCAAAGCTTTTTACACTGAGTGCGTTAAAACTGCCGTCGTACAAAACCGCCTTGAGCGCGGTAGTCCCGTAATCGAGAACAAGTATTTTATCCTTCACAGCACAGCCTCCAAAAAAGTATAAATACTCATCAAACATTATAGCACAAATACCCCCTCGCTGTCTATGCCGATTTGAGTCTTTTCCGCAGTTTGCACAGCCAAAAAATCAAGGCCGCCAAAACCCGCCTAGAGCCGTGCCCGGACCTATTGACATCACAGGTTCGGTGTGTTACAGTTCAATCATAGACTATGCATATTTTTGTAATATCGAGGAGGTACAAACTATGCTCAAAGCAGGTTTTGCCCGACTGGACGTTACCCCGCCGCTGGGCAGCGATCTGGCAGGTTATTTTTCTGTAAGACTGGCAGAGGGAATACTCGATCCCATATATCTCAATGCCGTAGCCATCGGCAACGAAAACAGCACGATCGTCATAATCACCTCGGATTTTCTCAGTATCATGGAGGTTTTTGCAACCCGCATCCGTAATATGATCGCCGCGGCAACCGGCATCCCCGCCGATAATATCATGATCACCGCTCTGCATCAGCATACATCCATCCGTCTGGGCGTGTGGCCGTGGACGGGCAGCATGGAGGACGAAAATTATCTTAATATCCTGTACAAAAAATACGTGGACGTCACCCGTCTGGCACTCCGCGATATGAGTGATGCCAAGATGTGCACCGCCGTGCAGGAAACAGCCGAGACCATATCCTTCATCCGCAGATACAAGATGAAAGACGGCTCAACCGTCACAAACCCCGGCAAACTCAACCCCGATATCGACCATCCCATCGGCGAGGCGGACAACAACGTGCGCCTTGTCAGATTCAAGCGCGATGGCAAAAAAGACATCGCATTCGTCAATTTCTCCACCCACCCCGACGTAATCGGCGGCAAGCTGTTTTCGGCTGACTGGCCGGGCTTTGTACGCTCCTTTGTTGAGCAGGATATTGCCGATACCCACTGCCTTGTTGCCAACGGTGCACAGGGCGACACCAACCACGTCAATACCGGCATTGCCGAGGAGCAGGGCGGCTACGGCTACAGCGAGCATATGGGCAGAGTCATTGCCGATACCGTCATAGATGTGTGGGACAAGACGACCGAGCATACCGATACACAGATATTCTCCGAGGTAAGA
>JAFYMQ010000001.1 GCA_017556565.1 Clostridia bacterium
ATTCTTTGCCGACTCTGCAAATATCATCCATGTCCTTTTCGCAGACAGCCATCAGGCAGACCGAAACAACGCCGAATACCTTCTGGCTAACCTCGATAGCAGGCTCAATGGGTGTGTCACCCTTGGGCTCGACGTAAACGGTGGACTGGGAGCATCGAACGTCGTACTCGCCCACGTTTTTCAGCCTGCGGCGCAGGGTAGAACAAAGCTTTTCTTCAAACTTTCCGCGGTTGAGACCTTTGAGGATCAATTCTCCACATTTGAGTAATAATATCTGTTTCATAAGTCATAACTCCTTGATTAGAGTAGCTAAGAGCTAATAGTGAATAGCTAATAGCGAAGGTGTCGCCTACGGCGACCTATTAAATAAATCCGCGAAGCGGATACCACAGCTCTTAGCTCTTAGCTCTTAGCTATTCGCTATATTTCTGCGATTTTATCGCACAAATATGCCACGTCTTCGCTTGTGTTTTCGGGGCAGAAGCTGATGCGCAGGGCGGCGTCGATATTTTTGGGGCTGAGGCGCATAGCGCTCAGCACGTGAGATTTTTTGCCTTTTGCACAGGCGCTGCCGCCCGAGACAAAAATACCCTTGTCGGACAGCATACGAATCAGCACCTCGCTGCGCAGCTTGCACAGAGAGATATTGACCACGTGAGAGGAGCTGTTTTCGGGGGAGTTGAGCTCAAAATGCACGCCCATCTCACGCAGGGTGTCCAGCAGCTGTTTTTTGAGTGCGTCATAGTGTGCCACGGTATCTTTGAGCACTCCTGCGCGCTTTTGCGCCGCGGCGGCAAAGGCGGCTATCTGAGGCAGCGCCTCTGTGCCCGAACGCATACCGCCCTCCTGATTTCCACCGTAGATGAGGGGGCGCAGCTTGAGACCTTTTTTGATATACAGAGCGCCGCTGCCTTTGAGCGCGCCGATCTTGTGGGCGGAAAAGCTGCACAGATCGATATCACTCAGATCCATTTCACGCTTGCAGAAAAGCTGCACCGCGTCCATATGCACAAGCGCCTTGGGGTTTATTGCCTTGAGCGCTTTGGCGGCTTGGTTGACGGGCAAAATCGCGCCCGTTTCGTTGCACACACCCATCAGGCTCATCAGGATAGTATCCTCACGCATGGCGGCGGTAAGCGACTCGAGGGTAACCGAGCCGTCGCGCTGGGGCGCGACGTATGTGACCTCATACCCCTCCTGCTCCAACTGGCGCAGGGTGTTGAGTGTGGCATCGTGCTCTATCTGTGTGGTGATTATATGCTTGCCCAGATGCTTGTTTTTGAATGCTGCGCCGCGCAGGGCGGTGTTGATGCTCTCCGAGCCGCCCGAGGTGAATATCAGGCAGCTTTCCTCGCAGCCGATGGCATCGGCCACGGCTTTGCGGGAGGCGGTCAGCAATGCCGCTGCCTGCCTGCCCTTGGCATGCACCGAGCCGGGGTTGCCGTAGCACTCGGTCATTGTATTTTGTGCTGCCGCCAGCGCTTCGGGTATGACCACGGTGGTGGCGGCGTTGTCGAGATATATTTCTCTCATTATTTCTTCTTTGCCCAGCTGTCTTTCAGCGCAACGGCGCGGTTGAATACCAGAGCATCGTCGCGGCTGTCCTTGCTGTCAAGGCAGAAGTAACCGGTACGCATAAACTGGAATCTGTCGCCCATGGTAGCATTCTTGAGGCTCTGCTCAAGCTTGCAGTTTGTCAGTGTGACCAGAGACTCGGGGTTTATGCACTCGATAAAGTCGCGGTCGGCACTGTCAGGATCTGCAACAGAGAACAGATTGCCGTACAGTCTGACCTCGGCATCAACTGCGGTATTCACGTCTACCCAATGGATAGTGCCCTTGACCTTTCTGCCGTCGGGAGCGTCACCGCCGCGGGTGTCCATATCAACGGTGGCAAGGATCTCGGTCACGTTGCCCTCTGCATCCTTCAGGCAGCCGGTGCACTTGATGATATATGCGCCCTTGAGTCGCACCTCGCCGCCAACATACAGACGGTTGTACTTGGGTACGGGAACCTCCATAAAATCGTCTGCCTCAATATACAGATCGCGGCTGAATGCTACCTGACGCTTGCCGTCGGCCTCACACTCGGGGTTGTTTTCAACCTCGAACAGCTCGGTCTGATTTTCGGGATAGTTGGTCAGAGTCAGCTTGACGGGGCGCAGGACTGCCATTACGCGCTTGGCGCTTGCATTCAGCTCCTCACGCAGGCAGTGCTCCAAAAAGCCGTACTCAACGGTGCTGGAGACCTTGGAAACGCCGATTCTCTCACAGAAGGTGCGGATAGACTTGGGGGTGTAGCCGCGGCGGCGCAGAGCGCACAGAGTGGGCATTCTGGGGTCGTCCCAGCCACTTACTCTGCCTTCTTCGACCAGTCTTCTGAGCTTGCGCTTGGACATGACTGTATAGTTGATGCCAAGACGGGCAAACTCTATCTGACGGGGCTTGTGGGGTACGGAAACGTTGTTGATGACCCAGTCGTACAGGGGGCGGTGATCCTCATACTCCAGCGAGCACAGAGAGTGGGTGATACCCTCGATGGCGTCCTGAATGGGATGAGCAAAGTCGTACATGGGGTAGATGCACCACTTGTTGCCCTGACGGTGATGGTCGATATATCTGATACGGTAGATGACGGGGTCACGCATATTGAAGTTGCCGCTGGTGAGATCGATCTTGGCGCGCAGGGTCATGCTGCCCTCGGGGAACTCGCCGTTCTTCATACGCTCAAACAGATCAAGGCTCTCCTCAATAGGTCTGTCGCGCCAGGGGGAGACAGCGGGCTTTGTAAGATCGCCGCGGTAGGACTTAAACTCCTCGGCACTCAGCTGGCAGACGTATGCCAGACCTTTTTTGATCAGCTCGATGGCATAGTCGTAGGTCTGTGCAAAATAGTCGGAGCCAAAGTAGAAGCGGTCATCCCAGGTAAAGCCCAGCCACTTGATATCCTCCTGAATAGCCTCGACGTACTCGTTGTCCTCTTTTGCGGGGTTGGTGTCGTCCATACGCAGGTTGCACAGTCCGCCGAACTTCTCAGCTGTGCCAAAGTCGATGCACAGAGCCTTGCAGTGGCCGATATGCAGATATCCGTTGGGCTCGGGCGGAAAACGGGTGTGGACCTTTTGTGTCTTGCCGCTCTCTATATCCTCTACGATAAACTCCTCAATAAAATTGGATGTTACGATGTTTTCCATATCATTCAGATCCTTTCAAGATATTCGTTGATGCGCTCGGTTATCTTATCCTTGCCCAGTACGTTCATAATGGCGCACAGGTCGGGGGTGTTCTTTCTGCCGGTAACGGCTACGCGGATGATCGAGCTGACGTCACCTACGTGTCCCTTGAATCCGGTGGGGTCGGCCTTGAAAGCCTTGACGTCGGGGCAGAAGCCCAGCTCGGGGCAGATGCCCTTGATGGTCGCAAACCAAGCATCCTTGTCCTGCAGGGGGTCGTAGACTGTCAGGTATTTTTGCAGCACTTCTTTCTGTGTGTCGGCGGGGATTTCGACCGTTTCACAGTCAGACTGCTTGAGCTCATCGTAGAAATAGCTGATATAAGCCTTTACCTCGTTCCACTTGGCGATATCCTTGCGGGGCTTGTTTCCACCGCGGTCGATGGAGAATATTCTCAGCGCCTTGGCTTTGTCTGCGCTCAGCACGTCAAACAGCTGGGCATCAAATCTCTCGCTCCACTCAAGCACGCTCTGCAGCACCTGCTCGGCGCTCATCAGGGATATGACCGTGCCCGACACGCTCTGCAGCTTGACAAGATCGAACAGAGCGCCCGAGGGGCTCATCTTGTTGAGAGCAAAGGGGAATGATGTGTAGTGTGCGGTCTTGTTCTGCTTGCGCCAATCCTCAAAGTTGGAGTTGGCAATGGTCAGCAGATATTCCATAACAGCATCGGCGGGGTAGCCCTCTTCGACAAAGTAGCTTACCGCAGCTTCGGGGTCTTTGCGCTTGCTCAGCTTGCGCTTGCTGCCGTTTTCTTCCTTCATGATAGTGGGGACGTGGGCGTATTTGGGAGCTTTGAGGGAACACAGCCAGAACAGCTGCAGGTGGATGGGTGCCGAGGCTATCCACTCCTCGCCTCTGGTGACGGTGGTGACACGCATCAGGGTATCGTCAACAATGTGTGCAAAATGATAGGTGGGGATGCCGTCACTCTTGAGGAGCACGATATCGACAAAGTTCTCCTCCATCTCGATGTCGCCGCGGATAACATCCTTGAACTTGACTCTGCCGCCGGGCTTGCCGGGGGAGCGCAGACGGACAACATAGGGAGTGCCGGCGGCTATAAGCTGCTCGATCTCCTCAACAGAGCGCTCACGGCAGGTCTTGGTGTACTCGCCCCAGTAGCCGGGGGTTGTGCCTGCCTTTTCCTGCTCGTCGCGGATCTCCTGCAGCCGCTCTGCGGTGCAGAAGCAGGGATAAGCCAGACCCTTTTCCACCAGATCCTTGCAGAATAC
>JAFYMQ010000233.1 GCA_017556565.1 Clostridia bacterium
ATCCATCGATTTCTCCGTGGCTCTGAATAAGCCTCCCTCTGGGAGGGAGGTGGCACGCGAAGCGTGACGGAGGGAGCCCGCGCTAACCAATCCGTCGCAAAGCGACACCACTACTCACGCCGCAAGGCGTATATCGAGTTGCCGCAGGCAATATATCGAGTTTGCGCAAGCAAACATATCGAGTTGCCGCAAGGCAACATATCGACTCCTATCCAATCCGTCACCGTAGGTGACACCTTCGCTATTAGCTCTTCACTATTAGCTATCAGCTATCACCTCCCTGCCCTCCTCTGCGCAATACCTTGCGTACGGCTTTTCGTTTCCACTTATACATACAAAAAATATCCCCCGGCTGCAGCAAAATTAGTGCAAAGAGTATACCGCCAAAAACTTGACAGAGCACCCTCAAAAGTGGTACAATAAACTGAAAAAGTTTGATTAGGAGGACGCAAAGTGAAGCAGGTTATAAAAGGCGCTCAGGTTTATACCGGTAATCGTCTTTGTAAGGCCGACGTGCTGCTGCATGACGGGCTTATTGTTGACATTTCTCCCGCTATCGATCGTACTGATGCTTTGGTTCTTGATTTTGATAATTGTGTTATTTTGCCCGGTCTCATTGATGTTCACGTCCATCTGAGAGAGCCGGGTTTTTCTTATAAAGAAACCATCGCCTCCGGCACGGCTGCCGCCGCGGCAGGCGGATATACCCACGTATGCTCCATGCCCAATCTGTCTCCCGCGCCTGACGGCGCAGCTACTCTGCAGGAGCAGCTGGACATTATCGAGCGTGATGCGCTGGTACACGTTATCCCCTACGGCACCATTACCGAAAACCGCGCCGGCAAAAAGCTTGCCCCCATGGCGGACGTCGCCGACAGGGTGGCTGCCTTCTCGGACGACGGCAGCGGTATTCAGACCGGTGAGCTGATGCACGAGGCTATGCTTCGCGCCAAGAGCCTTGACAAAATCATCGCCGCACACTGCGAGGATATGTCGCTGGTTCGCGGCGGCTGCATCCACGACGGCGAGTTTGCAAGAGAGCACAACCTGCCCGGCATCTGCTCGGAGAGCGAGTGGGGACAGATCAAGCGCGACCTTGTTCTGGCTGACATTACGGGGGTCAAATACCACGTCTGTCACATCTCCACCAAAGAGAGCGTACAGCTCATCCGCGATGCCAAAGCCCGCGGCGTGGACGTTACCTGCGAAACAGCACCCCACTATCTGGTGCTTTGCGACACCGAGATAAAAGACGAGGGCAGATTCAAGATGAACCCGCCCATCAGAGCTGCCGAGGACAGAGACGCGCTGATCGAGGGCATTCTGGACGGCACTGTCGACATGATAGCCACCGACCATGCGCCCCACTCGGCTGAGGAAAAATCCCGCGGCCTCTTAAAGAGCATGATGGGTGTTGTGGGACTTGAGTGCGCCTTCCCCGTCATGTACACAAACTTCGTCAAAACAGGCCGAATGAGCTTAGACCGCCTCATCGAGCTGATGCACACAAACCCCTCACGCAGATTCGGCATCGGCAATCCCATTGAGATAGGGCAGAAAGCCAACTTCTGCGTATATGACCTGAGCGAACAGTACAAAATCGACCCCGCAGCCTTCAAGAGCGCAGGCAGAGCCACACCGCTTGAGGGTATGGAAGTTTTCGGTAAGTGTAAGTTAACAATCGTGGACGGCAAGACCGTTCATTCAATATAAAAGGAGGAAGCTTTATATGCCCAAACGTACAGATCTGAAGAAAATACTTGTTATCGGCTCCGGCCCTATCGTTATAGGTCAGGCAGCCGAGTTTGACTACGCAGGAACACAGGCGTGTATCGCTCTCAAAGAAGAGGGCTACGAGGTGGTATTGGCTAACTCCAACCCCGCCACATATATGACCGACACCGCACTTGCAGACAAGGTGTACATGGAGCCTCTGACTCTGGAGTACATGGCACGTCTGCTCAGATACGAGCGCCCCGACGCAATTCTGCCCGGCATCGGCGGACAGACCGGTCTTAATCTGGCTATGCAGCTGTCCCGCAAGGGCGTGCTTGACGAGTGCCAGGTAGAGATTCTGGGCACAAGCTCGGAGAGCATCGAGCGCGCAGAGGACAGAGACCTGTTCAAGAAGCTGTGCGAGGAGCTGGGCGAGCCCGTTCTGCCCTCCATCATCACCCACAGTGTTGACGAGGCTGTCAAGGCAGCGCTGGAGATCGGCTACCCCGTCGTTCTGCGTCCTGCATTCACTCTGGGCGGCACCGGCGGCGGTTTTGCCGACAACGAAGAAGAACTCCGCGAGATCATGCTCCACGCTCTCGACCTGTCCCCCGTCAAGCAGGTTCTGGTCGAAAAGAGCGTCAAAGGCTACAAGGAGATCGAGTACGAGGTTATGCGTGACGGCTCTGACCGTGCCATCGTCATCTGCAACATGGAGAACATCGACCCCGTCGGCGTTCACACCGGCGACAGCGTGGTCGTTGCTCCCTGCCTGACTATCTCGGAAGAAGAAAACCGCATCATGAGCGAGAGCGCACTCAAGATCATCCGCGCCCTCAAGATCAAGGGCGGCTGCAACGTTCAGTACGCACTTGACCCCGTAACCAGCAAGTACTACCTCATCGAGGTCAACCCCCGCGTTTCCCGTTCCTCGGCTCTGGCTTCCAAGGCCAGCGGCTACCCCATCGCACGCGTTACCGCCAAGATCGCCGTCGGCATGGACCTCAACGAGATTATGATCACCGACCGTGACGGCGCATTCGACCCCGAGCTCAAGTACATCGTCACCAAGATGCCCAGATTCCCCTTCGACAAGTTTGCCGACGCTTCCAACAAGCTTGGCACTCAGATGAAGGCTACCGGTGAGGTCATGAGCATCGGTATGACCCTTGAGGAGAGCCTGCTCAAAGCCGTCCGCTCCCTCGAGATCGGCGTATGCCACCTGTATATGCCCAAGTTTGACACCATCCCCTCCGAGGAGCTGCTCAAATACGTCAAGGACGGCACCGACGACCGCTTCTTTGCCATCGCCGAGCTGATCCGCCGCGACGTTGCTATCGACACTATCTTCAAGGCCACCAAGATCACCGCCTACTTCCTTGAGTCCATCAAGAAGATCGTCGACACAGAAAAGCAGCTCAAAGCCAACGTAGGCTGCATCGAGACCCTCAAAGCTGCCAAAAAGATCGGCTTTGCCGACAAATATATCGCCAAGCTGTGGAACACCCCCGAGATCGAGGTATGGAAGGCTCGCAAAGCCGCCGGCATCACCCCCGATTTCTGCATGATCGACACCTGCGCCAAGGGTGAGGACAGCTA
>JAFYMQ010000234.1 GCA_017556565.1 Clostridia bacterium
AGTAGCTCACGCAAGTCGGTGATAGTATAGGTGATATTCATGCCCTCAGGGGCTATGGCGCCTTTTGGGTTAAACCAGCAGGTATCTATGCCTGCGTTGATTCCGCCCTGAATATCCGATGAGAGCGAGTCACCGATTATTATGATCTTGTCCCCCGGTTTGCAGCCTGCGATCTCAAATGCTGCGTCAAAAAACTCGCGTGAGGGCTTGTTGTGCCCAACAAGCTCGGAGACTACGATGTGAGACATGAATTGCGCCATTCCTGAGCCGTTTATACGGGAGTGCGCGGTTGTGCCGACACCGTTTGTCACCACGGTCAGTTTGCCGCGATTTTGCAGGCTGCGGCAGACTTCTTCGGCGTAGGGTATATGCTGATACTGGTGAGACAGCGCCTGCTGATAGAACGTGTCGGCCTGCTTGCCGTCTACAGCTACACCAAGCTCGCCAAAGAACACCTCAAACCGCTCGGCGCAAAGCTTGGCTTTGGTTATGCTTCCCTGCTCGAACTTGCGCCAGTATGAGTGATTAAGTTCCGAATAGCGACTGTAAAGCTCGTCTGTATAACCAACTCCGTAAAAAGCCAGCAGATCGGCAAATGCGCCCTGCTGCGCTGCATCAAAGTCAAGCAGAGTATTGTCAGAGTCAAGAAAAATATGGTCGTACTTCATAAAAACCTCCATGGGTACCCGTTTGGCTACATTATAGCATATTTCAGCGCAAATGGGTAGAGCATGACGGCAGATGATTGAAAAAGGCCATAATATGGTGTAAAATAGCTATATCGGATATAGACAATCTCTATAAAGGACGTGAAGATATGAATATCGAGCAGCTGAGGCATTTTTCCGAAATTGCGCGGTGCGGCAGCATAAACGGCGCTACCGAAACTCTGTACATTACCCAGCCCTCCCTGTCAGCATCAATACGCAAGCTTGAAAGTGAGCTTGGAGAAAAGGTATTCGTGCGCAAAAACAACGGAGTCACGCTGACGCCATTCGGCGAGGAACTTCTTCCCTACGTGCGCAACGTGCTGGGGCTGATAGATCAGCTGCCCGACAAGACCCAGAGCGAAAAATCCAAGCTGCGTCCAAGACTGAGTGTGTGCAGCGGCGGATTCAAATATATGTCATCGGTGGTCAGCCGCGTCTACAACGCACACAAGGATGACGGAATACACATAGACTACTTTGACGTGCCCCGCGAAGAGTCCCTGTCCATGGTGGCATCCGGCACGGCACAGGTCGGCGGATTTGCTATGTGGGATTTTCAGCGGCAGTATCATCTGCGCATACTCAAAGAGCGCGGACTGAGGTATGTTCCTCTTGCGACCAGCCTGCCTACTGTGGCGGTCGGCAAGAATAATCCGCTGTTTTACCGTGAGGAGGACTGGGTAACTTTGGATATGGTGTGTAAATATCCGCTGCTTTACACATACTCGGAACACTCGACCGCACTCTACAACAAGCTTGGCATAACCCAGGGCAAGAACGTGATCAACTGCCGCTCCCGTGCAGGACGTGGTGAGCTGCTGAGCACCACCGACTGTGTGGCGCTTGGCTCATATATCACCACTGCCTATAAGAAGACCGAGTACTATCCCGACCGTCGAGTACTCAAGCTGAGGGACGTAAAATACACCTCGGAGACCGGATATATAGTCCAGCAGGATGCCGAGTTAAACGGCGTTGCGCGGGAGTTTGTCGAGTATCTGCATGAGCTGTTTGAGCAGGAATAATCTGATACATAACAGTAAAAGCGCCGCAGTATATGCGGCGCTTTTTGTATTGGCGGGATATATCAGGACAGCTTTTTAATGAGAGCTTCGATAGCCTCAGTGATATTGTCCATGGGGACTTTTTCGGAATAGGACTTGTCGCGGGTGGTCAGCTCTACGACGCCTTCTTTCAGGTTGCGGGGGCTGACGATGACTCTGACGGGTACACCCAGCAGGTCGGCATCGGAGAACATAAATCCTGCGCTGACCGAGCGATCGTCATAGATAACCTCAACGCCCTGAGCCTGAAGCTTCTCGTACAGACCGTCTGCAAAAGCCTTTACCTCGGGGTCGTTGGCACGGACTGCGCACAGATGTACCTGCCAGGGAGCGATTGCCATGGGCCAGATGGGGCCGTATTCGTCGTGATAGGTCTCGCAGACCGATGCTGCCAGTCTGCCTACGCCGATGCCGTAGCAGCCCATGATGGGGTTCTGCAGCTTGCCCTCGCTGTCGATATAGGTCATATTCATGGACTTGCTGTACTTGGTGCCAAGCTGGAAGATATTACCAACCTCGATACCGCGGGATACGGTGATGGTATGCTTGCCGCACTTGGGACAGATGCCGCCCTCGATGATCTTGGCAAAGTCATGGTACTCGACCTCGCCTACATCGCGTGCGATGTTAAGACCTGTGTAGTGGTAATCTACCTTGTTGCCGCCGCAGACAAGGCTCTCAAGACCGATAAGAGAGGTGTCATACAGAACGGTGACGTTCTTGTCAAGACCGATGGGGCCGGTAAAGCCTGCACATACGGGGCTCTCTGCGGTGATGACGGCGGGATGGATATTGCAGCCGAGGAAGTTGGTCAGCTTGGTCTCGTTGGCTTCCAGATCGCCGCGGATGAACAGTACGATAAAGCTGTCGTCATGGTTGCGCTGATAGATAACAGCCTTGCAGGTGTCCTGAGGCTTGCAGGAGAAGAATGCACACAGATCCTCGATAGTGGAGGTATTGGGGGTGTTGACCAGCTCGAGAGCCTTGGTCTCTGTGTTGCCTTCGTTCTTGATAATGCTCTCTGCAGCTTCCATATTGGCGCGGTAATCACACTCGGAGCAGATAGCGATGGAGTCCTCACCGATGGGAGTGAGCAGCATAAACTCGTGGGAAACGCTGCCGCCCATCATGCCGGAGTCGGATGCAACGGCAACGACGTTGGGCAGACCTGCGCGGGCATAGATGCGCTCGTAAGCTTTGTAGCAGCGGTCATAGTACTGCTCGAGGTCTTCCTGGCTGGTATGGAAGGAATAAGCATCCTTCATGGTGAACTCGCGGACGCGGATCAGACCTGCTCTGGGGCGGGCTTCGTCACGGAACTTGGTCTGGATCTGGTATATCATAAAGGGGTACTTGGCGTAGGTGTTGGCATAGTCGCGGACAAGATGTACTGCTGCCTCTTCGTGAGTCATACCGAGAACCATGGGGCTGCCGGTACGGTCATTGAAGCGCATCATTTCTTTGCCGATGCTGTCGTATCTGCCCGACTCCTGCCAGATGTTTGCAGGCATACAGACGGGGAACATAACTTCCTGTCCGTCGATAGCGTCCATCTCCTCGCGGATGATCTGCTCGATCTTGCGGGTAACGCGCTTGAGGGGCATATAGAGAGAAAAGATACCGTTTGCCATAGGCTTCATATAGCCGCCGCGAATCATAAGAGCATGGCTGTCAACTACGCAGTCAGAAGGCCACTCTTTGAAACGCTCGCCGCAAAGTTTGTCAAGTTTCATATATATTACCTCCGTATATTGATCAAAAAAATAAAAAGAGCCCCAAGCCATAGCTTAGGGCGAACATAAACACTGTCCGCGGTACCACCTAATTTCGGATAAACCGCACTGTCGGGGACATTTCCCCTGCCTCTGTAACGGGAGGACCCCGGCAACACTTAACAGGCTCGCGCCCTTTCGTGTGCGGCTCAAAGACGGGTTGGGCATCTCATCAGCAAAGGCTCGCACCCTGCGCCTTCTCTCTGAAGCTGTGATAATGCTTAATATTTCTTGTCAACGCCTTTTATTCAATTGTATATAAAATATCACACACAAAGCCGAAAGTCAACAAAAATCGAAGACGCCGTTATATCTAAAAAATTGTTAGATTTTTTGTGTTTTTGTATTGACAAACATAGGTGTGTATGCTATTATAAAAAAGCTGTTACGAAATGCTGCGCACAGTATGGGGGTATAGCTCAGCTGGGAGAGCGCTTGAATGGCATTCAAGAGGTCAGCGGTTCGATCCCGCTTATCTCCACCAA
>JAFYMQ010000235.1 GCA_017556565.1 Clostridia bacterium
GAGAGGGCGCTTTGAACACATCATCTCTGGGCGGAAGAAAAGATATGGGCATAGTGCAGGGATCATACCGCTTGAAATCAGTCTTGTATCTGACCGGATAATCAAGGGCATACACGATAGGAAGACGCATATCGGGCGGAGATATCTGTGCAAGCAGTGCTCCGTCAGCAAACTGCACCATGGAGTGCACCAGACTCTCTCTGTGAACCACGTAACCAAGCTTATCGGGTGTTACACCAAACAGATATTTGGCTTCCATAAGCTCAAAGCCTTTGTTCATCATGGTAGCGCTGTCTATTGTGATCTTGCTGCCCATATTCCAGCTGGGATGCTTGAGCGCCTGCTCGGGAGTAACATCGCACAGCTGATCTGCAGAATACCCGTAGAACGGGCCGCCCGATGCAGTCAGTATGATTTTTTCGATTTCGTCGTTTTTGTGGCTGCCCAGACACTGAAAAACAGCTGAATGCTCCGAATCAACAGGAAGAATATCCACTCGGTTTGCCTCTGCCATATTCATCACGATATCTCCCGCACAGACGAGGGATTCTTTGTTGGCAAGAGCTAGAGTATGACCGGCTTTGATGGCTGCTATGGTAGAGCTTAGGCCCGCAATACCAACAACGCTGTTTACAACAATATCGGTATCCGCAGCTGCAGCCTCCTGCACGCCCTGTTCGCCTGCAAGAACTTTGATATCGGTATCGGCAAGAGCAAGCTTGAGCTGTTTTGCCGCATCTTCGCTGAACATTGCGGCGATTTTGGGCTTGAACTCTCTTGCCTGCCTCTCGGTTACGGCAACGTTGGTATTTGCAGCAATTGCGGTAAGACTGTACCCTCTGCTTCTGATAACGTCAGCACTCTGGGTACCGATAGAGCCTGTACAGCCTATCAAAGACACTCTCTTCATATAGTTTCCTCAAATAATCGAATATATGTATAAGCAGAAAATCTCAAAGAATGATGCGGCAAAAGTAATACTGTCAAATCTGTCATAAACACCGCCGTGTCCGGGGAATATTTTGCCGTAATCCTTGAGTGCAGATTCTCTCTTGATAAGCGAAAATGCAAGATCGCCCAGCTGACCTGCGGTAGAACCGACTGCACCGAAAATCAGCGCAGGAACAATATTGAGCGACAGGTCAAAGGCTGCATTAACAATAATAACATAAAGTGCGCAGGCAATAATTGCGCCGATAAGACCGCCTACCGAGCCGGCAACAGTCTTTTTGGGACTGATTTCGGGAGCGAGCTTGGTCTTGCCGATAGCTTTGCCAACAAAAAGCGCGGTACTGTCACAAACCCATACGCAGATCCAGGGCAGCAGCACCAGATATTTGCCGTAAACGGGAGTGTTGATTATACGCAGTACGGCAGAGAACATATAGGGTACCATCAAAGATGCAAAAATACCCTTTGCGATTGCATTGAAGTTTACCTGATCTTTTTTGAGCACGCCGTACAGGAATGCACCAAACATATATATCCACGCAAGCAGATAGAGATATTTGGTGTTATAACCAGAGGCGCCGACTATAAAAGGAACAACCGCCGCAACTATGCAGGAAAAATAAAGAAACGGACACTTTTTGTCAACGATCTTGGTCTCGCCGAGAAGTTCATATGCACCTACACCGCAGAAAAATGCAAGAACTATCTGCAGGCAAACTGTAGGAAGCAAAAACAGAAGCGGAATAAACGCTCCTATTGCAACAACAGCGGTAATAACACGTGTTTTCATCATAATCCCCCAAATCTGCGGTTTCTCTGCTGGAAGCTGATGATTATCTCCTCCAGCTTATCATCTGTCAAATCAGGCCACAAGGTGTCAGTAAACACCATCTCACTGTAGGCAAGCTGCCACAAAAGGAAGTTGGATATTCTGGTCTCCCCTCCCGGACGGATGAGCAGGTCGGGAGGCGGCGTGTTTTTGGAATACAGTCTGTTTTCTATAACCTCGTCGCTTATATCATCAGGGTTCAATACACCTGCTGCGCAGTCGTTTGCGATAGATTTCACCGCACGGGTAATCTCGGCTCTGCCGCCGTAATTGAGACAGATATTGACATGCATGCCGTTATTCTTTTTTGACAGCTCGTTTGTTTCTTCTATCAGCTCTATGAGTTTGGGACTGAGCGGAGATATATCGCCCCAGAAGGACAATACTATATTGTCATCCTTGAGGTCATTTATGGCCTCGTACAGATATTTTTCAAGCAGTGAAAAAATACCGTCGACCTCTTCTTTGGGTCTTTTCCAATTCTCGGTAGAAAAGGCATAGACGGTAAAATGCTCAACGCCAAGCTTTTGCAAATACTTTGCCGCACTTCTGAAACGCTCGCTTCCGGCATAATGCCCTGCCGAACGTGCAAGACCGCGCTTTTTTGCCCAGCGGCCGTTACCGTCCATTATTATAGCAATATGCCGGGGCAGCTTGTCTTTATCAATGCAGGCTCTATTCTTTTTTGCAAAAAGCTTTTTCATACTTATTTCTCCATATACCGAGCGGCGCTATAAAGCGCCGCTCATTTTAAGTATTAAGTTACTCAGATCTCGATAAGTTCTTTTTCTTTCTTTGCGCTCTCTGCGTCTGCTTCCTTGCAGTACTTGTCGGTGATAGTCTGCATATCCTTTTCAAGACCCTTGAGATCATCCTCAGTGATCTCGGATGCCTTCTGCATCTTCTTAAATGCTTCCAGACCGTCGCGGCGGATATTTCTGATAGCGACCTTGGTATCCTCACAGAGCTTCTTGACACCCTTGATCAGCTCATGACGACGCTCCTCGGTCAGCTGGGGGAAGGTCAGGCGGATCAGCTTGCCGTCGTTCTGGGGATTGATGCCCAGATCGGAAGCAATAATAGCCTTCTCGATAGCCTTGAGAGCACCTGCATCCCAGGGCTGAATGGTCAGCATACGGGGCTCGGGAGAAGCTATAGCTGCCAGCTGGTTAACAGGCATATCCGAACCGTAATAGGAAACAACGATCTTGTTGAGAACACTGGGGTTTGCTCTGCCTGCTCTGATGGTCTGGAACTCCTGCTTCATGACCTCAACAGACTTCTTCATTTTGTCTTCATACTGATTGCACTTTGCGTTCATAAAAACACCTCCGCATTATTTAACGCCCACATAGGAGCCAATTTTTTCGCCGCACAAAACTTTGATGATGTTATCGGGCTCTTTTACAGC
>JAFYMQ010000236.1 GCA_017556565.1 Clostridia bacterium
GAATATACCCAGGCGGACGTCGAACGCGCCTTAGAGATCGCGCAGGCGAAGGAGATCGTGGAGAACTATCCCGAGGGCTATGAGCATGAGGTCGCTCAGGGAGGCTCCAACCTCTCGGGCGGTCAGAAGCAGCGCCTGTGCATCGCCCGCGTGTTCCTCAAAAACCCGCCCATACTTATTCTTGACGAGGCAACCAGCGCCCTTGACAACGCAACCGAGATTCTCATCCAGCAGTCGCTGGACGAGCTGTGCGTAGGCAGAACAACTCTGGTCGTTGCCCACCGTCTGTCCACCATCAAGAACGCCAACCGCATCGCGGTCGTGTCTGAGGGTGAGATTGTTGAGCAGGGCAGCCACCGCGAACTTCTGGAAAAAGGCGGCGCATACGCCGAGCTTCACTCCAAGCAGTTCCGCGAAACCGCAGAAGAATAAAATCGCATAATGATCAAAGTCACGCAGAGCGATCTGCGTGACTTTTTGCGTGTTTACATACCGTTCACAAACGGGCGAATATTGTAACCTTTTTGTAATTGACTATTGTATAGTGTTTTAGTATAATAGGGACATCAAACATCAAGAGGAGCTTATATGAACTTTATCAAAAAACTGACAGCCCTGCTTTTGGCGCTGTGTTTGCTTTTTGCATACGCTTGTGGCACAGGCGGCGATACAACCGCGGATAATACTGACCTCTCGGGTGTGGGGGATGCGTCCGACACGGGCAATACTGATAAGCCTGCCGATGTGACCGATCAGGGCAGCACATCAGACCCTGCTCAGCCCGAAAATCCCACAGACCCCACCGATCCCGTTCAGCCTGAACCTCCCACCGATCCCGTTCAGCCTGAACCTCCCACCGAGCCCACGCCCCCCGAGATCGTTCCCGTTTTGCTTGACGGTGCGCAGCTTTCGGGCGAGTATCCCAATACATATTATGTGCCCAACACATATATAGAGGAGATGCAGAGTCAGGATATCCAGCTGTACGGAGACTATCTGCTTGTCAGCAATTATGAGGTCAGAGACAGAGGCAACACCTATGTGCTCAGGATGATCTCGCAGGCAGACGGTTCTCTTGCTGCCGAGATCGCCATTCCCTCAAGCGGATTTATGACCCTGCAGGTCAACGAGACCAATATCGGCATCGTAGACCCCGATATGGAAAAGATCAGGATCTACGATAATATGCTCAACCTTGTGTCTGAGTACGATGTTGACAAGCATCCCGACGATTTCAGCATTTATCTCAGCCGTGATATGCACAACGTCTATCACATCGGCTGGGAAAAGGGCATCAGCGTCACCAGCCTCGACACAATGCAGACCACCGACGTGCTGACAAATATCACCGAGGTCTATGTACGCAATCAGGCATACGAGCACGTTATTATATCCTATGTCGATCTTTCGACCCAGCGCAGAACAGCATCAAGACTCAATCTTGAGAGCGGCGAGATAGAAAAACTCCCCACAACAAAAGACACCATATCCGCCCAGACCTGCAACGGCGCATGGCTTGTGTCCGACGGCAGCACGTGGGGCAAGTTTATCCTGACCCGCAACGGCGAAAAATCCTATTTCGACTGGTCGGAGAACAGGGTAGAGCTTTTGTCGCCCACAGGTCACCTGATGACCATGACCGGCGACGGCAAGAGCATGATGCTCTATGATATGGATGGCGCATTTGTATCAAAATGCACCGTTGACGAGAGCGAGAACGGATACATCGGCTCCAATGTTCTGTGGAGCGATATGTACGGCGGATATTTCTTCCTCTGCTTTGACACAAGAGGAAGCGGAAAGCTCTATTTCTGGGATCCTGCCATCGAGGTAGACGGCGAAGCGCTCTCCATGCGTGCCGAGGCAGAATCCGCGGTAGGCAAGACCGCGCCCAAAGAGTGCTACGACCGAGCCGCCGCCATAGGCGAAAAATACGGCATCAAGATCAATATCGCCGATTTGTGCAGATATGACTACAGCTATTTTACCTCCTATGCGGTAAACGACCCCGTGTTCATAAACGAAGCCCTCGACGTAATAGATGCCGCACTGAGCAAATACCCCGAGGGATTTCTGGATCAGCTCAGGTTTGACAATATAAACGCCATAGAGTTTGAGCTTGTGGGCGGACTCAGGAGCACCGATACCGATGTGTATTCGGAGATCTACTCGGCGCTTGCTACCCGCGACAACGATGTGTATCACATCGTGTTTGACCTGTACATTATTCGTGAAAAAACCGTTTTCCACGAACTTTGCCACCTGATCGATGCCAAGCTTGAGTACGATGCATCGCTGAGGCCTGAGGCTCTGTTCAGCGAGGAAAAATGGATGGAGCTTCAGCCTGAGGGATTTGTATATCCCGAAACCTACGGCGTTTTGCCTCAGTACGTGTGGCAGTACGTCAACTCGGGATATTTCATCGATGATTACAGCTGCAGATCCCCCGGCGAAGACCGTGCAAGAATGATGGAAAACGCCATGCTGGGCAACACCGTGGAGTTTGAACACCGTCAGGGCTTGACAGCCAAGCTTGAATATTACTGCCAATGCATCAGAGACGCTTTTGATACTCAGAACTGGCCGCAGACAACCCAATGGGAACAGATACTCGGATAAATAGCAAAATCAAAAACCGCTTCGGAAATCCCGAAGCGGTTTTTGCGGTTTATATCTGTCGTCTGACGCCCTCTATATGTATGGCGCGTATCTTGCGGTAGTAGTATGAGCTCAGCGGTCGGCAGTTGGCATTTGCGCTGTGCGCTGCCAGCAGTATCCTGTCGGGTGACGGTGTACCGTCTATGCCGATGACCACGGGGGAGTGGTGGTAGTCGTTTTTGTCGATGGCAAGCTGGATTATATCTCCCGGCTCAAGCTGATCTATGGGCACCTCGCGCCCATAGGGCCCCACACCCTTGTTGGTGGTCAAAAAGTTGTACAGATACTGCACGCCCGTCCAGCTTGGAGCGCGGTCGTTGGCGCTTATGTAATACCAGCCGTAGGTTGGGGTATAGTTCATATAACCCGCTCCGGCAAAAATCGCCTGACTTGCAAAGTTCGTGCAGTCGCCGCCTATATTCTGAAAATCATAGTATTGCGGATTTCTGAAGTATGCCCATTTGTAGGCATACTCGGCCGCTTTTTCGCGGTCGTAGTCGATGATCTCAAGCATGGCAAACCTCCTTGGTGTATTGTATGAGGTTTGCGCTCCGGGTGTTACATCGCAGATCAGGCACCGAATCCGCCGTCTGCGCCAAGCACCTGACCGGTGACAAAGCCCGCCTGCGCCAAAAACAGCGCCGCCCCGGCGATCTCCTCAGGCTGACCGACCCTGCCCAGAGGGGTCTCCTCGGCCAGAGCCTCCAGATCGTAGCAGCGGCTCATATCGGTATCGATAACGCCGGGGGCGATGCAGTTTACTCTGATGCCCGAGGGTGCGTATTCCTTGCTCAGTGCCAGAGTCAGACCGATTATGCCGGCCTTGACTGCCGAATATGCCGCCTCATAAGACGCACCGTGCACTCCCCATACCGAGGATATGTTGATGATGCAGCCGCTGTGTCTGCGCACCATATCGGGCAAAAAAGCTCTGCTGCAATACACCGTGCCGTCCAGACACACGCCGCGCAGCTCGTCCCACTGGCTGTCGCTGAGATCGGTCAGCAGACCGACTACGGATATACCTGCGTTGTTTATCAGCACGTCAATGTGCCCGAACCGCTCCTTTGCCCAAGCCTGCATGGCATTGACCTGATCGCTCTTTGACACGTCAGCCTTAAAAACGTCGGCATCACAGCCGCTCTCGCGCAGCTTTTGAGCCAGCTTGAGGGCCTGAGCTTCACTCTTGTTATAATTTATGGCTACAGAGTAGCCGTTCTGTGCAAAAACTTCGGCGCAGGCTCTGCCGATGCCTCTTGATGCGCCTGTGATAAGTACGGTTTTTGACATAATATCACCTCACCCTTTATTCTATCATATATTTTC
Source organism: Clostridia bacterium (assembly GCA_017556565.1). Classification (GTDB taxonomy): domain Bacteria; phylum Bacillota; class Clostridia; order Oscillospirales; family Butyricicoccaceae; genus RGIG3513. The sequence continues at coordinate 3,985 of JAFYMQ010000236.1, forward strand.
AAAAAAGTAAAATCGGTGTGGCAAATGATCTCCACACCGATTTTTTCATCGTTCAGGCCTCGGAATGCTCGTTCCAGTTGCGGAAAAGCAGTGATATGCACCACAGTCCTGCAACGAATACCAGACCGTAGACCACTCTGCTCAAAAACGCCGTCTGACCGCCAAAAATCCACGCAACCAGATCAAACTTGAACAGACTGATGAGACCCCAGTTGACTGCGCCGACGATAACCAGCGCCAATGCTGTTTTGTCCATTCTTAAAACCTCCTTTTTGTATATCTTTTTGCAAAATTGCGCAAAAGATACATTTAGGATGAAATATTGTATCGTTTGTGATATAATATTGATCAGCACATAGTTTAGTATCCCGATTTTTGATCGGGTTATGCCCTATATATACATATAAATATAATGAGCAGGTGATTTTTGTGGACAAAGTTTTCCTTGCACGATGCGAAAATTACGATTTTGAATTGGTGCAGCAGAACGTCAGCCGTATATTTGACGCATTCGGCGGCGCTCAGGCTATACTCCGCGGCAGAAAAAAGGTGACGGTAAAGGTCAACCTGCTTCTGCCCAAATCTCCCGACGGTGCAGCCACCACCCATCCCATGGTCGCTGCCGCGGTGGCAAAATATTTTGTGGACGCAGGCGCTGACGTTACCATAGCCGACAGCCCCGGCGGCCCTTATAACACCCTGACCATCAACAAGGTCTACGATGCCTGCGGTATGCGTGAGGCTGCCCGCCTCAGCGGCGCATCCCTCAATCTTGATATGGGCTCTTGCATCAAGACCTTTGAGTGCGAGAGCGGTGTCCGCGCCTTTGACATCATCAATCCCGTGTATGATGCCGAAGTTGTCATAGACGTTGCCAAGATGAAGACCCACTCGCTGGCATATTTCACCGGTGCGGTCAAAAATCTGTTTGGCACAATAGCAGGCGTCAACAAAGCCGCCTACCACGCCAATTTGCCCAAAGTCGAGGATTTTTGCGAGATGCTGGTCGATTTGTGCCGTACTGTCGCGCCCGACTTTTCTATCATAGACGGTGTCGTGGGCATGGAGGGTGACGGGCCTTCCGGCGGCAACCCCAAGCACGGCGGTGTTATTATCGGTGCGCTCAATCCCTTTGCTGCCGACCTTGCGGCTATGCGTTTCTGCGGCCTGCAGGAGAACAATTCGCCCGTCCACCGCAGGGGAGTGGAGCTGGGTCTGGTGTCCGATATCGAGCATATCGGTGACGATGCCACTCCGCTTGCCGTGCCTTTTACCCCTGCAATGATGGACAAAAAGATGTGGAAAGCCGTCTCCGCTATTCCAAAAGTCGTGTCGCGCATAGTGGGCACACATTTCAGACCCTATCCCATTATCAGCGACAGATGCGTAGGCTGCGGCATCTGTGCCGAGTCCTGCCCCGGCAAAGCGCTGGAGATCAGGAATAAAAAAGCCGTCCTGGACAAGAAAAA
>JAFYMQ010000237.1 GCA_017556565.1 Clostridia bacterium
ACGGACAAGGCGGTGGTAGGCGGACTTCTGGGCTTTGATACATTCAATGAGCAGGTTCGTGACAGTCTGAGTATTGCGCGGCATTCGGGCATGGAGGTCAATATTACCGCTTCCGATGCCGATGCAGGTCACCCCAACACGGTGCATATAGACGCTTTTTCCGAAAACGGCTCGGTGTCTCTGTCGGGTATCTCCATCGGCGGCGGTATGATACGCATCACCGAGATCGAAGGGCAAAAGGTCGAGGTAAGCTGCACGGGGCACACGCTCATCGTGTTTAACCGCGACCTTGCGGGCGTTGTTGCCGACGTCAGCGGCATGCTTGCCAAGCTGAACATCAACATTGCTACTTTGTCCCTTTGCCGTTCCCGCCGCGGCGCAAACGCCATTATGGTCATCGAGATAGACCAGCAGGTCTCCGATCAGGTCTGCGACAAGCTGCGCCGCCTGCCCAACGTGCAGAACGTCATATTCCTGCCCAAACTGTGAAAGGAGCCATGCTATGATAATTCCGTCCATCAAATATTGGGTCGAGCAGGCGCAGGCTGCCGGCTGCCCTCTGTGGCAGATCGTCCTGCGTGAAGAAATAACCGACAACGAGCTGACCCAAGAGGAGATATACAGCCGCCTCAGTGTCACCTATGCCGCCATGAAAAAGGCCGCCGAAAGCGGCTTGTCCGCCCACACCCGCTCCATCAGCGGCATGACCGGCGGCGACGCAGCAAAATACTACAACTATATCAAAGCAGGCCGCTCCATGCTCAGCGACCTGTGCTCAAAGGCGGTTGCCTATGCTCTGGCTACCTCGGAATGCAACGCGTCCATGGGTGTTATCGTTGCCGCGCCCACCGCAGGCAGCGCGGGCATCCTGCCCGGCGCATATATCGCGGCCCAGGAGATTTTTGGATTTTCGGACAAAGACGTGTGCAACGCCCTGCTTACCGCAGCGGGCGTAGGTGCGGTCATATCGGAAAAAGCATCGCTGGCAGGCGCTGTTTGCGGCTGTCAGGCAGAATGCGGCTCGGCTGCGGCAATGACCGCAGCGGGAATATGCCAGCTGATGCGCGGCAGCGTGCAGCAGTGTATTGATGCCGCCGCGCTGGCGCTGAAAAACTGTCTGGGTCTGGCCTGCGACCCGGTTGCAGGTCTGGTCGAAGTACCCTGCGTCAAGCGCAACGGTATGTACACCGTGTTTGCCATCAACGCCGCAGATATGGCGCTGGCAGGAATACGCAGCTTTATACCCTTTGACGAGGTTATCGACTCCATGCGCAGGATAGGTATGGATATGCCCCCCTGCATCCGCGAAACCGGCGAAGGCGGTCTGGCAACCACCGACACCGGCAAAGCCGCAAGGGAAAAGATTTTTGGCAGGAAATAATGAGAGCCACGATGAAACGCAACCATAAAAATCCACAAAAAAACACGCCGCGTGTGCGGCGTGTTTTCTTATGCTTATCTTATCTTGCGGAGATTTCGATCCACTTTACCGTCATCGCCTCGCGGGCAAACGTAATATTTACAACATAGTCGGTGGTGAACACGTTGACGGTGTAGTAGCTGAGCGCAATAAATCTCAGGTCTGCGTAGCCTTTGGGATCGGTATCTTCGTAGCCGTAGAGGAACTGGATGGCCCACTTCTTCAGCTCGGTATCTTTTGCAGGGATCTTGCCAGTGACCTGCTTGGAATTGTCACCGATGACGCTTTCCAGGCTGTCGCCGATCTTGATGTCGCGGAAGATGCTTGCCTGAGCAGCTTCCTCGGCAACGTAGACGTAAGTCAGCTTGTAGCCTTTTTCGGCATCGGCGGTGAAGGTATAGGTGATATTCTGCCAGTCAATGCTGATAGTGTCGGCATCGGCGGGCTTTTCACCTTCATAACCGCTGTAGGCCGCAACCTGATCATAGCTCATGCCGATCTGCACGCCGTTGTGCAGAATGATCTCGTCGGCGGTGACGCGGGTGTCATAAGCCTGACTTCTGACAACTTCGGGTGCGGGAGGGATATCGGGGGTATCGTCTGCAGGCGGCTCGGTGTTGTCAGGCTGGGTAGTGCCCTGATCACCGTTATTGAAAATATCGGGTATGGTACCGTCCTGAGTCTGTCCGCCGTCTGCCGCGGTATCATCCTCTGTTTTGTCCTTCTGCTTGCAGGCGACAAGTCCGACTACCAGGCACAGACACAGACACAAAAGCAGCGCTATCAGTCTTACTGTATTTGTTTTCATACGGTCATCCCTTTCTTTGCCGTTTATACAACTATATAATACTATATACTAATTGTAGTATGTTTGCGACCCGATTGCAACTACTTGTAGATTACAATTGTGTGACATTTTGCCGCAATTTGCCACAAATCTCACTCGGGCAGCTTGCAGACGTCGCATTTTTCGCCGCCGGTCAGCTCTATAAGCTCCTCGGGGGTCAGTTTGATTGCCGAATTGGACGAGCCGCAGGCGGGATATACGTGCTCAAACCGCCACAGCGAGCTGTCGCAGCAGACTCTGATGCCCTCGGGCAGGGCGAAGGGACACACGCCGCCCACCGCGTGACCGGTCAGGCGCAGGGCGTCCTCGTGGGTGAGCATCTTGGCCTTGAAGCCGAAAGTGTCTTTGAACTTGCGGTTGTCTATCTTGGCATCGCCTGCCGCAACAACAAGGATGCAGCCCTCGGCATTGTCGGAAAAGGACAGGGTCTTGGCGATCATGCCCGGCTCAACACCCACCGCAATGGCGGCAAGCTCGACGGTCGCGCTGGACACCTCAAACTCAAGCACCTCATTTTCGCGGCCATAGGTGGCAAAAAATGCCTTTACTTTTTCTATTGACATAATTTTTCTCCTTCTTTTTTGCATTGAAAATATTATACACCCTTTCACATCAATGCACAAGACAATATATTGTGGTTTGCGGATGCTTAAAACAGAATGTATTGTGTTTGTTCGGATTTTTCGTCAAAAGTACCAAAAATAGGCCCAAAATTATTACAAATAGTTTTAGATTTACCCCTTTACAATTTTGGTTTTATGGGTTATACTTGTACCCGCACCCCAAAAAACGGACAAAACGGAGTTTTTATATATGATCACCGACTTTTCCAGAACCCTGTCGCTGCTGCGGCGTGAAAAGAAAATAAGCCAGCGCAAAGCAGCCGATGCTCTGGGCGTTTCGCAGGCGCTGCTTTCCCACTACGAAAACGGCGTGCGTGAGCCGGGTCTCAGCTTTGTTGTTGCGGCTGCCGAGTATTACCACGTGTCTTTGGACTTTTTGCTGGGCAGGACAATGCACCGCGACGGCATGATGATCCAGAGCGAGGACGTGGACGACATCTCGGGCGAGAAGGATAACATCCTCCGCGGCAATGCCAGCGCCATGCTGAGCAAAAAGGTGCTGGTCAACTCCACCGCCGTGCTGTTTGACGTGCTGAGCAAGTGGAACGACAAGCAGATGATCCGCGACGTGTCCCAGTATCTGAACACCGCGTTTTACAAGACCTACCGCTACGTCAGCCGACTTGATCCCACCGCCCTGCCCGAGAGCAACGCCGTGCCCGATGCCTGCTTCTCCGAGCTGTGCGATGCCAAGATGAAAAAGTGCGAGAGCCATATGCGTGTCTGCACTCCCGAAAAGGGCTCTGCACCCGATATGTCCTACGCAACTTTGCAGAGCGAGTACCCCAGACTTGCTCCCTCGCTGCTCTCCCTGCTGCACTCGGTATCCGACCAGCTGGAAGACGAGATGAAATAAGCCCATATATGACACAAGCCCGTGTATCGATTGATACACGGGCATTTTTTTGCTTTGCGACGGTGGCGGTTATTTGGTACCGGTTGAGCCGAATCCGCCTGCGCCGCGGTCGGTGTCACCCAGACTGTCGCAGACTACAAAGTCGGGCAGCACAACGGGCGCTATCACCAGCTGGGCAATACGCTCGCC
>JAFYMQ010000024.1 GCA_017556565.1 Clostridia bacterium
GAAAAGCGCGGACATTTTATCGAGAGCCGATTTGGCACAGACCTGATGGAGCTCAGCGACTGGCAAAGGGTCATCGACGATATGGTGCAGAAAAAGCAGAACACCCTGACCATATCCCTCTACGGCTGCTGGTGCATACAGTTTGACAACCGTGTCAGCGAGTATATATTCGTGCCCGTACCCAAATACCCCCGGCTCAAGACCCCCGTATATACCAAGTACTACTCCCCTGCCCAAAACCGCTGGATAGAGGAAAAGTGCGACACGCCCATTGCCGCCAAGGACTTTTTCGGTGAGATTTGTCGGTACGGCAAAAAATGGGGCGTGGAGGTCATTCCGCTGGTCAACTCTTATGGACACAACACACTTATCCCCGACCGCTACCCCGAGGTCTCGGCAAAATACGAGGACGGCTCGCCTACCTACAACGGTTTCTGCACGTCGACCGATGCCACCTATGAGCTTTTGTTCGACCTCTACGACACTATTATAGACAACTATCTGCGCCCCTGCGGCATCACGTCATTTGATATCGGTCTTGACGAGGTCGGTCTGGGCGACGAGACCACAGGTGTAAACGCCCGCGAGCCTTTTAAGTCTCATCACGCATTCTGCCGCTGTGAAAAGTGCCGCGGCATAAGCGCAAAAGACCGATTCATCTCCCACGCAATCAAGCTTATCTCCCATCTCAAAGCCCGTGGCATGACCAGCGTATACGTCTACAACGATATGCTCTACCGCGCACATCGCGCTCCCGAGGAGGATTTTCTCCCCGATTTTGTCAAAGCTATAGAAGAAGCCGGACTGCAGGACGTTACCGTCATCAACTGGTGGAAATACAACTGCAAGAAGGCGGTTTTTGACCGCACCGGATTTGGCGCTCAGGATATTATCCGCAGCAAGGTGCGCTGCGTTGTCAAGCCTATGAACGGCTACTACCACTGGCATATGCTCCACCCCGCCATCAAGAACAGTTATCTCCACGGCGTTATTGCCAATGAGACCAAGTGCATGGGCTATCTGTCCTATTCCTGCTGGGATGATATGTACGACCGCGTCAACTCGGCACAGGCAGGCTTCAGCTGGAGCTTTGAGCAGACCCCCTCTGCCGAAGCCGGCTCGAGAGCATATTGCCGCAGACTGTTCCCCACCGCATGTGACAAGGCATACAAAGCATTTGAGCTGCTGGATCTGTGCAACGAAGAGGGCGGCGAAAAGCGTGACGACGGCACCGCCATACTGTCCACACGCACACTCAGTGAGAGCATACTCAGCTATTACCCCTACAGCTATCTGCGCCTTGCCAAGCGTTATCCCCGCAACTTCCCCGGTGAGGCAATGACCACCATACTGAATAACCGCACAGAGACCGAGCGGCTGATATATCAGGCTCTCGGCTGCGCCGAAAGTGCACGCCGTATGTTTGAAGAAATAGCCGCAACACCCGGCTGCGACAGATATTTTGCACAGATCTATGAGCTGGAGAGCGAGAACTTTGTCCTGTTGTATGAGGATTATCTGGCTCTGCTGCGTATGCACGATCTCAACACCGCAGGTCTTGACGAGGGTGCAAGAGCAGAGATAATCAAGCTTGCCGCAGAGCGCAAAAATGCACGCCTGCTCCATATGGCAAAGCGCGAGAGCCTCAAGAGCGCCTGCAACGCACCAATTCAGCTGCGTCACCAGAGCATATTCATGCAGTTGTTTGCCGATATAGAGAGCTACGCGCTTGCCAACACCGCCGACAGTATGCAGCTTGATTTTTGCGATCTTGCGCCCATCGGCTCGGAGCGGTTCTTTGGCATCAGATGAGGCATATATTATGAACATACTTGACAGAATAATAACGCCGCCCAAACAGGTCGGATTTTTGGGCGGGGATGACGTGGTGCTTGCCACCGCAGGCAGATGTCTGTGCAGACTTGAGCGCAACTGCGACAGTGAGCTTGCACTCACCGCCGAGAGCAAGCTCAGGCAGGCGCTCAGCGATACAGCGGGACCTATCGAGGGCAGCCTGCCCATTGTGCTGGAGCTTGGCGCGGCGCCGGAGGGTATGCCCAATGCCGATCAGGGATACCGCCTGACGATTGGCACAGACGGTGTGCGCATCACGGGTTTTGGTGATCGCGGCTTGCTCTACGGCGCTGTCACACTGTGCCAGATGCTTGAGATGCAGGGCGGCAAAATCACCCTGCCTCAGCTTGAGAGAACCGACTGGCCCGATCTTGAAAAGCGCGGACATTTTATCGAGAGCCGCTACGGCACCAACCTGATGGAGCTTGAGGACTGGAAAAGCATCATTGACGATCTGGTGGAAAAAAAGCAGAACATCATGTCCATGTCCCTCTACGGCTGCTGGGGTATGCAGTATGACGGTGAGGTTTGCGAGTACGTATATTTTTCGCTGAGCAAGTACCCCAAGCTCAAGACCACGGTAAACACCAAGTATTACTCGGTAAAAAACCGCTGCTGGACAGACAAGCGAGAGGCAACACCTATTGCCGAGCAGGATTTTTTGCTTGAGCTGTGTAAGTACGCCAAGCAAAACGGCGTGGAGCTTGTTCCGCTGATAAACTCCTACGGACACAACACCCTGATACCCAGAATGTACCCCGAGGTGTCGGCAAAGTTCCCCGACGGCAGCCCCACCTACAACGGCTACTGCACAAGCAGTGATGCTACATATGAGCTGCTGTTTGATATTTATGACGCAATCATCGACCGCTATCTCAAGCCCTGCGGATTTGAGTCTTTTGACATCGGTATGGACGAGATAGACGATCAGAGCGGCGTTATCGGTGTGTACCCCGACGATCCCTTCTCGGCACGGCCTGCTTTCTGCGAGTGCGAAAAGTGCCGCGATGTGCCCAACTACCTGAAGTTTGTCGATCATGCCGTCAAGCTTGCTTCCCATCTCAAGCAAAAGGGCATGAAGAACGTGTACGTCTGCAACGATATGTTCTTCCGCTCTTTTGACCCCAAGCGCGATTTTTACCTGACCCCTATTCTGGATGCCCAGCGCGCCGCAAGCGGCGACACATCCATTACCGCTGCTATGGACAACCATCTGGCGCTATTCTGGGGCGAGCTGAAAAAGCACGGCCTGCAGGACACCATCGTCATGAACTGGTGGAAATACACCGATATCCGTGAGCGTATGTCCTTTACCCCCGAGGATATAAGCTCGTCCCGTCTGCGCAGCATAGTCAAGCCCATGAACGGCTACTACCACTGGAACGTGCTGCGCCCCGCCGTCATCAACAGTCACATACTGGCGCAGGTGGCAAGCGCCGCCGAGGGCTGCACGGGCTACGTTTCCTACTCAAGCTGGGACAGAATGTTCGACCGCACCAACTCGGCTCAGGCAGCCTTTACATGGGGACTTGAGCAGGCGCGTGACCCCATGTGCCAGCTGCAAAGCTACTGCAAGCGGTTGTTCGGTGAGTATTGGTGGCAGGGTGTGCGGGCATTTGAGCTGCTTGATCTGTGCAACCGCGAGGGCAACGAGGTGTACGAAAACGGCAAAAAGGTGCTGGACAGCCGTATGCTGACCGAGCGCACACTTGCCTATTATCTGTTCTCCTATATTGCAAAAGACAAGCCGTACCCCCGCAACTTCCCCGGCGAGAGCACGCAGACCATTCTGCAAAACCGCGACGAACACCAAAGGCTTATGCTTCAGGTTTCGGCAAGCGCCAAGCAGGCAAGCAAGCTGTTCTCCCTCTGCGCTCAAAGTCCGAACCCCTGCGGCAGGTACTATGCACTGCGCTATCAGCTTGAGGCAGACAATTTTGCCGTGTTGTGCGACGATTGGCTGGCGCTCTTGACCATGCACGATATGTGCACAATCAGGCAAGCAGACGCCGCAAGCGAGATAAAACTGCTGGCAGCAGAGCGCAAAAACGCACGTTTGCAGCTGATGGAGCGGATAGAAACTCTCAAAGAGCACTATCTGCACTCATCCCATCTGCGCAATCAGAGCATTTTTATGCAGCTGTTTGCCGATATAGAAAATTACGCGGCAGGCGGGGACGTTTTTGCGCTGGATTTCTGCGATCTGCGGCCCATTGCATCTGCCCGACTGAACAACCTGAGATAAACAAAAAATCTGTATGCAGCATATGCATACAGATTTTTTATTCAGCCCATTATAACCTGGCAGATATTCAGATTTTTGTCAAGCACTACCAGATCTGCAAGCTTGTTTTCGGCTATGCTGCCAAGCTGCTTTTCGGCGCCCACCACCGATGCGGGGACGTAGCTTGCGGCATATACGGCATCGGCAAGGGAGCATACGTTCCACCTGACCAGATTGCGCACACCCTCCAGCAGGGTGCAGGTGCTTCCCGCAATATTGCCTGCGTCTATGTAGGCTTTGCCGTCTTTGACCGTAATGTGCTGACCGCCCGAAACATACTCACCGTCGGGTAAGCCTGCAGGACGGATGGAATCGGACACCATACAAAACCGCTCCTTGCCCACGGCATTATACAGCATCCTGACCGCCGCGGGATGAACGTGCAGTCCGTCGCAGATGCACTCGCATACGGCAGTTTGGCTGTCCATTGCCGCCGCGACAACGCCCGGTGCGCGGTGATGGATGGGGGTCATGCAGTTAAAAGTGTGGGTAACACCCGCAGCCCCCGCTGCAAAAGCCGCAGCTGCCTGCTCATAGCTTGCGCCTGTGTGACCCAAAAACACCTTGAGGCCGCTTTTTTGGATAATATCCGCAGCGCCCTCAAGCTCGGGGGCAAGGCTGATGATCTTGAGTCCGCCGCAGGATGCCTGCTGCATCTGCGTGACAAACTCCCCGTCGGGCAAAGTGAGATAGTCGGGGTTCTGTGCGCCCTTGTACTCACGGGAGAAGAACGGCCCCTCCATATACACTCCCAGTATGCGCGCACCGCCCTGCATCATTGCGCACCTGGCGGCATTGGCTGCGGCATTGAGCATATTCTCTCTTGAATCGGTCATTACCGTTGCCAGCAGACTTGTTGTGCCCGCAGCCATGAGCGATCTGCGAATGGCATCGGTGGCGCTTATCTCGCCGTCGCCGTGGTCTTTGCCCCCGCAGCCGTGGGTGTGTATGTCCACAAGACCGGGGATAATGTATTTGCCGCTGCAATCCTCGCCCACAAGGGCGGTCTTGCCGATATATCTGATGATGCCGTCACGGACTACAAGGTCGGCTTTTTTGAAGCCCTCGCCCTGCACAAGCACGTTGGCATATTTGAATACCCTCTCAGCCATCACTGCACCTCCGCATAGCCAGATCGGCCGCACCGATCATGCCTGCATCGTTGCCCAGCACAGCCTGTCTCAGATCAACGCCGCGGCAAGCCTCGCTGAGGCGGGCAAAGAAGATGTCTTTCTGCTCGGATATGCCGCCGCCGATAACCACAAGTTTGGGGTCAAAGATGCTTTTTATGCTCTCTATGCCGGTTTTGAGCTCGGTGATGTATGTGTCAAGCACCTTTTCGGCAACGGGGCAGCCCTGTGCCACCGCCTCGAAGAAGCTGCGGCCGTTTGCCTTGTCGCCCATATACCCTGCCAGTATGCTGTCGGGGTTTTCTGCCGCCGCCTGCTGCGCAGAGTCTATAAGCACTGCCACCGAGGCATATTTTTCAAAGCAGCCTCTCTGTCCGCAGCCGCACTCTCTGCCGCCCGAATGGGTTATCATATGTCCGAACTCTCCCGCATGGCCGTGACTGCCGCGGTATATTCTGCCGTTTATAACTATGCCCGAGCCGATGCCCGTGCCCAAAGTGAGCATGAGCATATCGCCTTTTTCGCCCGAGGCCATATACTCGCCCCACGCGGCGGCATTGGCGTCGTTTTCCAGAGTAGTGGGCACTCCCACCTCGCGTTCTATATATCCGCGGACGTCAACACCCTTGAAGGGCAGGTTGGACTGTCTGTTTACTGTGCCGTCCAGCGCGATTCTGCCGGGCATACTTATGCCCACGGCGGCGATGGTGTACTGTTTTGTTATCCTGCGGCAGGTATTTGTCATCTGCTCCAAAAGCTGCTCTGCCGAAGAGCGGTCGGTGGTCTCCTCAAACCGATATATCATACCGCTCTGGTTCACCACTCCGTACTTGATGCTCATGCCGCCCACGTCTATGCCCAGATAAAGCTTCTCATAGGCATCTCTGTCGCAGAGGACTGTAACGTCGGGGTGCATATTGAGCATGGTGACCGGCCAGTCGGTGGAAATCTCGCCCTCAAGCAGCTTGTGCAGGGCGCGGTGTTTTTCTTTGCCCGTGCACAGAAGCAGAATGCTCCGTGCCTTCATGATGCCGCCCAGACCCATTGTGACCGCCTGTCTGGGCACCTCGTCTGCGCTGCTGAAGAACCGTGCGTTGGCCTGCACCGTGTCCTCGGTCAGACCGGTGAGATGTGTGCCCGACGCCAGTCGGCTGTCAGGCTCATTGAAGCCTATATGACCGTTTCTGCCCACGCCAAGCACCTGCAGGTCAATGCCGCCTGCCTGCTCGATAGCGGCATCATAGCGCAGACACTCCTCATAGATATCGGGTGCGTTGCCTGCGGGGACGTGGGTGTTTTCGCGCTTTATATCTATACCGCAAAACAGATTTGTGTCCATAAAATATCTGTAGGAACACTCATTGTCGGGTGATACGGGGTAATACTCGTCCAGATTGAAGGTGCGTACCTGCTCAAAGCTAAGCTGACCTGCGCTGCACCGTCTCTGCAGCTCGCGGTACATACCCACGGGTGTAGAACCTGTAGGCAGACCCAGAACTATGTCGGGTTTGGTTTTTATACGGCCTTCAAGAATATCGGCTGCGCGGGATGCTACCTCGGCAGCATTTGCAAAAACTTCAAGCTTCATACACAACGCCTCTTTTTGTGAGTTTATCATTGATATATTAGCTTTTTTGCCCGCTTCCCGCTATACAAAATCGGCTTTGTTATTTGTAAAATCAGTTCAAAAACGCGTGCAATATATGAGCTTTTATGTTAAAATACTGTATAAAGGCGGTGAGGCAAATGAAGTTTGCAAAAGTTGCGCTCAAAGATACCCTGAATATAAGCGGGATTTATTCGGTACATTATTTCGAGTTTTCCAAAACCTATACCTTCCCCGGCGAGAGCCACGATTTCTGGGAAATGGTCTACGTGGACAAGGGGCGGATAATCGCCACCGCAGGCGAGCGTGACATGGTGCTGCAAAGCGGCGAGGTCATATTCCACAAGCCCGACGAGTGGCACAACATACGCGCCGACGGGGCGGTCGCGCCCAACGTAATGGTAGTGTCCTTTGACTGCCGCAGCCCCGCCATGGCAGCTTTGATCTCCCGCAAGCAAAAGATCAGCTCATCCCAGCGGGAGGTATTGGGCGAGCTGCTGAGCGAGGCGCAGCTGGCATTCTCCTCCCCTCTGGGCGACCCCTACGACAGCACTCTGGTGCGGCGCAAAAACAGCGCTACGGGCTGCGAGCAGCTTGTCAAAGTGCATCTGCTGAGATTTTTGCTCTCGCTGCTGCGCGAAAGTGCCTCCCCCGCCGCCACCGACCGCAAGCGCGGCTCGCTGCCTCTGCTGGACGCCATAATCGAGTATATGGAGCAAAACCTGCACCAAAAACTCACCCTCACCACTCTGGCGCAGGAGTTCCACGTGAGCCAGTCGCACATCAAGCGGCTGTTTGCCCAGTACCGCAGTCGGGGAGCTATGCAGATTTTTGCCGATATGAAGGTCAGCCGCGCCAAGCAGCTGCTGCGCGAAAGCGACCGGAACGTCACCGAGATCGCCGAAAGTCTGGGCTACGACAGTATCTATTATTTTTGCAACCAGTTCAAAAAACATACGGGTATGTCACCCCTTGAATACCGCCGCAGCGTAATCGCCACCGGTGATATAGCAAAAAACCTGTACTGAGCAGGTTTTTGTTTTTTCGGGGGTGTTTTGTCATTTATTGTACTTTATTCGGGACAGCAGATATGTTATAATATGTACAATAAACAGTATAACAAACATTGCGGAGGGTTTTGTATGGCAAAAGGTTCCAATCAGAAGCTCAAGATGCTTTATCTTGCACAGTATCTCATGCGCAACACCGACGAAAAGCACCCTGTTACCATTGCACAGATAATCGCCCATCTCAAGACTCACGACATCCCCGCCGAGCGCAAGAGTCTTTATAACGATATTGAGGCTCTGCGTGATTTTGGACTGGATATTATCCAGACCAGAAGCAAAACTACCGGCTACTACATCGGCTCCCGTGATTTTGAGACCGCTGAGCTCAAACTGCTTGTGGACAGCGTTCAGTCCAGCAAGTTCATCACCCACCAAAAGACCCTGGCTCTTATCAAAAAGATTGAAAATCTGGCAAGCATCCACGATGCCCACCAGCTGCAGCGCCAGATACACATCTGCAACCGCGTCAAGACCTCCAACACCACCGTCTACTACTCCATCGATACCCTGCACAACGCCATGTCCGACAACAGACAGATTGCTTTCAAGTACTACGAGTACACGGCCGCCAAGGTACGCAGACAGCGCCGCGACGGAAACGATTATATAATGAGCCCCTTCAGCCTGATATGGGACGACGAGAACTACTATATGCTGGCATGGGACGAGGAAATATCCCAGTTCAGACACTTCCGCGTGGACAAGATGAACGATATCCGCATCCTGAACGAATCCAGACTGGGTGTGGATGAGTTCAAAAAGCTGGATATGTCCGCCTACTCCAAGATGACTTTTGGTATGTTTGCGGGCAAGGTGCAGAACGTACGCATGCGGTTTGCCAACCATCTGGCAGGCGTGGTGTTTGACAGATTCGGTATAGACACCATCACCTCACCCGACGGCGAGGGACACTTTGCGTTTACCTGCGAGCTTGCGCCCAGCCCCACCTTCTATGGCTGGATCGCAACTTTTGGCAAGGATGCCGAGATACTCTCCCCCGCCTCGGTCAGGGAAGAAATGAAAAACCGCATCACCGAAATCGCGGATCTGTACAAGTAAAACCTATATATAACAAAAGCACTTATGGCAGATGCCATAAGTGCTTTTGTTTATTTCATAGTTTCCTGCTTGATTTTCTTGTCCACGATGTGGCGGGAGGCCAGTTCGGTGCGGATATCGTTGAGAGAGATGCCCATTTCGATCATCAGTACCAGCACGTGGTAGGCAAGATCGGAGATCTCGTAGATGGTTTCCTCCTTGCTGTCCTTCATAGCGCCGATTACTACCTCGGTGCATTCTTCGCCGACTTTTTTGAGGATCTTTTCTTTGCCCTTGGAGAACAGATAGGTGGTGTAGGAGCCTTCTTTGCCCTCAACCTTTCTGCCTACCAGCATCTCATACAGGCCGTCTATGGAAAACTCGGGGGTGTCGCTTTCAAAAATCTTGTCGTTAAAGCAGCTGTCTGTGCCCAGATGGCAGGCGGGGCCGTCTTTGATAACGCGGACTACCAGTGCGTCGCGGTCGCAGTCGGCGGTGATGGACACGATATGCTGGCGGTTTCCGCTTGTTTCGCCCTTGCGCCACAGCTCCTGACGGGAGCGCGACCAGAAGCAGGTCATGCCCTCACGCATGCTTATCTCCAGGCTTTCGCGGTTCATATATGCAACGGTCAGCACCTTGCCGGTAAAATGATCCTGAACAACGGCAGGGATAAGTCCGTTTGCGTCAAACTTGAGGCTGTTAATCATTTCTGTTTCCTCCGCATTTCTATACCTTGGTCGGCAAGGTAGGTTTTAAGATCTTCGATAGCCACTTCTTTGAGGTGGAATATGGACGCTGCCAGTCCCGCATC
>JAFYMQ010000238.1 GCA_017556565.1 Clostridia bacterium
CCACGGCGGCAACGGCAATACTGCCGCAGAATCTGCCCACCACCGCCATATCGGCGGCATTGAAGCACATCTGTATAAATCCTGTCAGGATAACAGGAATGGCAAATCTGATTATGTCGGGCAAGAGACGCCCGTTTATCATGTCGATCTGGGAGCGTTTCATGGATAAAATCTCCTTGAGCCTTGTCAGGCTTGCTCGGGTTCCTTGTTTGCGTTAAGTTTTTTGACAACGGCGATAAAGCATATCAGCTCTACCGCAAAGGTCATTGCCCACGAGATGGGATAGGACATGTACAGGCTATGGGGTGTGTGCATAGCGGGGATGCGGAATATTGTATAGATCCAGAACAGTCTGAAGCCGCAGGCACCTGCGATGGTGATTATCATAGCGGTCATGGACTTGCCTACTCCGCGCAGGCAGCCGGTCGCAACGTCCATAACGCCGCACAGCAGATAGGGCACGGCTATAAAGGTCATTCTGATAAGACCGTACTCTATAGCCTCTGCCGAGTCGGTGATGTAGATGCCCAGCAGCGGTCTGCCAAACAAAAATGCCAGATTGCCGAACACCAGACCGACCGCAGCAACACAGCCTATACATACCCACATGATCTTTTTGAGGCGTGAGTACTGTTTGGCGCCCATGTTCTGACCGATAAAGTTGAGGGCGGACTGCTGGAATGCGTTCATCATGACCCATACAAAGGCTTCGATATTGCCCGCCGCGGCATTGCCCGACACGGCAATCTCACCAAAGGAGTTGATAGACGACTGGATAAGCACGTTGGAGATAGCGAACAGACTGCCCTGAATACCTGCAGGCAGGCCGATCTTGATTATTCTGCCGAACTGCTCACCGTGGATCTTGAGCTCTTTGAGCACCAGACGGCAGGCGTCCTGTCTGCGCATCAGGGTCACCACTACCAGTGTTGCGGAAACGGTCTGAGAGATGGTGGTTGCAAGTGCGACACCGGCAACGTTCATATGGAAAACCGTGACGAATATCAGATTGAGCACGACGTTGACCACGCCTGCGATGGACAGAAAATACAAGGGGCGCTTGGTATCACCCACGGCGCGGAGGATAGCTGCGCCGAAGTTGTAGACCAGCATGGACACCGCACCCGCAAAGTAGATCTGCATATAGATGGTGGACAGGGGCAGGACGTTTTCGGGTGTGTCCATAAGACGCAGGAATGTACCCGAGAACGCCACGCCTACAAAGGTCAGTATAAGGCCGCCGATCAGCGCGGTAAGAACAGCGGTATGTACGGTCTTGCGTACGCCGTCGTGGTCTTTTGCACCCGTGCACTGGGCAACGGTAACACCCGCGCCTACGCTGAGACCGATGAACACGTTGATTATCAGGTTGGTGATAGCGCCGGTCGCACCGACCGCACCAACCGAAATACTGCCGCAGAATCTGCCGACCACAATAAGGTCGGCTGCGTTAAAAAGCAGCTGAAGCAGGCTGGTCAGTATAATAGGGATACTGAATGCTAAAACGTTTTTGAGCAGAGGGCCAGAAAGCATATCGACCTGAGATCTTTTCATTTTGTTCCTCCCGAATGCTTATGCATTCTCAAGCAAAGCAGCTTGCTCTTCTGCTTTCCATTTTTTGATCATTTTTGCGGTTACTATCATAAAAGCGGTTAACTGCAGTACCATGGTGATACCCCAGGAGATCGGGAACGAGTAATACAGCACCTGCATGGTGTGATACTGGGGCATTCTGAACACTGTGTTGACCCACAGCAAGCGGATTCCGCACACACCAAGCACCGACATAAGCATACTTGTGGTAGCTTTGCCCAAGCCGCGCAGCGAGCCGCCCATAACGTCCATAACGGCGCACAGGATCATGCTGGGACAGAGTATGCCGAATCTCAGCATGCCCCACTCGATGGCTTCTGCCGAGTCTTTGATGTACAGACCAAGCAGCTGCTCGCCGAAGATGTACACAAACGTTCCCGCAACGGCGTAGAAGATAAGCACGCAGGCAAGGCAGACGAAGGCTATCTTGCGCAGCCACTTGTGGTTGCGGGCGCCGACATTCTGACCG
Organism: Clostridia bacterium; assembly: GCA_017556565.1. Classification (GTDB taxonomy): domain Bacteria; phylum Bacillota; class Clostridia; order Oscillospirales; family Butyricicoccaceae; genus RGIG3513. The sequence continues at coordinate 2,063 of JAFYMQ010000238.1, forward strand.
ATGAAGTTTGCCGAGGTCTGCTGCATTGCCATACCAACCATATAGATAAAGCTCTCGATGCTTGCGCCCGTTGCGTGACCGGAATTGATAACGGTGGAGTCAAAGGAGTTTACAGCGGTCTGGATGGTCAGGTTGGAGATGGAGAACATTGCGCCCTGGATACCCGAGGGGATGCCGATGGCGAGGATTCTTAAAAACTGTTTTTTGTATATACGCAGCTTGTCAAGCATCAGCTTGCAGGCGTCATTCCGCTTCATAAGAGCGCGGATGACCATAGCCGCAGAGAAGGTCTGGGATATGGTGGTTGCCCATGCAACACCGTCAACGGTCATATCAAAGACTGTAACGAACACAATGTTGAGTCCGACGTTGATAAAGCCTGCCAACGTCAGGTAGATAAGCGGGGTCTGGCTGTCGCCCGATGCGCGCAGGATAGCCGCGCCGAAGTTGTAGAGCAGCATGGGGATGATGCCCACGAAGTATATCTTCATGTACAGGGTGCTCAGCGCGATGATGTCGGCGGGGGTCTTCATCAGGCCCAGGAAATACTCGCAGGTAAAAATGCCGAAGAAGGTCAGAAACACGCCGCCCAGCAGTGCGGTGGTAATGGCGGAGTGGACGGTCTTGCTGACCGATTCGTCGTCTTTTGCACCGATGGAGTGGGCAACAACGACGCCTGCACCCGTGCCCAGACCGACGAACATACCGATGATCAGTCTTGTAAGCACGCCGGTCGCGCCTACCGCGGCAACGTTGGCGCTGCCGCAGAACGAGCCGACTATTGCAAGGTCGGCTGCGTTGAAGAACGTCTGGAACAGATTGGACAGAACAAATGGAATGGCAAACTTGATGATATTCTTGAGAAGCGGGCCGTTCACCATATCGACCTGCGCGCGCTTGAAGGGATTAAACTTTGCCATACTGTGTCCTCCTTTATGTTGTTTGCAGGGCGGCTGTGTCTTCCTGCTCTATAAGCTTTGACGTTACGTGCAGGAAGTATGCCATCTGCACGATGAACACCAAACCGTAGGTGATGGGATAGCACACATACAGCCAGGGCAGCGTTCTGAATCGTGCAAATACCGTGTATATCCAGATAACGCGGAAGCCGCAGGTGCCCACAAGGGAAATTATCATGCCCTGAGTGGTCTTGCCCAGTCCTTTGACCGAGCCTATCACGATATCCATGAATGCACAGACAAAGTAGAATGCACCCACGCATCTGAATCTGATAAGACCGTACTCTATAGCCATGGGATCATCGGTGATATATATGCCCAGCAGCTGTCTGCCGAACACCAGTGCCAGAATACCCAAAGTGCCGGCTATCATGGCGCCTGTGCCGATGCTGATAAAGGTCAGCTTGCGGATTCTGCGAGGCTTGCGTGCGCCGAGATTCTGACCGGTGAAGTTGATGGTGGTCTGCTGGAATGCGCCTACCACCGCATACAGGACGCCCTCTATATTGCCGGCTGCCGAGTTGGCAGACAGGACGGTTTTGCC
>JAFYMQ010000239.1 GCA_017556565.1 Clostridia bacterium
CAGACAATGGATAGTCGAGGATATTCCCAAATCGCCCGAAGAAATCACCGAGCTTATTATGAGTATTATCTCAAAAGAGCCTCAGGCTTGATCACATACAAAAAGGAGATTAACAGTTATGCTTACTCCCGGTACAAAAGCCCCTGATTTTACACTCAATGACCAAAACGGCAACCCCGTTTCTCTGTCCGATTTTGCAGGCAAAAAGGTCGTATTATATTTTTATGCCAAGGATAACACTCTGGGCTGCACCCGTCAGGCATGCGGTTTTGCTCAGATGTACAACGACATCAGCGCATACAATGCGGTCATAATCGGTATCAGCCGCGACAGTGTGCAGTCACACCTGAAGTTTGCAGGCAAATATGACCTGCCATTTACCCTGCTGTCCGATCCCGAGCTTAATGTGCTGCAGGCATACGGCGTATGGCAGCAAAAGAAAAGCTACGGCAAGACTACCATGGGTGTTGTGCGCTCTACCTATATTATTGACGAAAACGGCTATATCGAAACAGTAATGGAAAAAGTCGGCGCCATGACAAATCCCTATGAGGTGCTCGAGGCGCTTAAAGCTGAATAATCTCATCTCCCTGTCTGAGGGTATAAAAAAAACAACCTGCACGGTGGTGCAGGTTGTTTTTTGTTATGACTTATTTTTTGTCACGGAACATTCTCAGGATGCCCTCAAAGGGATCGTCCTCTTCTTCCTGCTCCTTTTTGGGAGCGGCGGGAGTGGGATCGGTGAGCTTGATGCTCTCAAGAACCGATGCGGGGGTCTCGGTCTTTTCCTCAGGGATCACGGGTGCAGCTGCAGGGGCGGGAGTGGGGATAGCGGGAGCTGCGGGCTCTGCAGAGACCTTTTCTGTGCTCTGCTTGATGGATGTGAAGATATCGTCAAACTTCTTGGCGTCGCGGATGTTGTCGTCAAAACCTGTTGCAACAACAGTGATGCGGATCTCATCGTCCAGAGTATCGTCGATAGCGGCACCGAAGATGATATGTACGTCCTGATGTGCTGCGGCTCTGACCATTGCGGCTGCCTCTTCGACTTCCTCCAGGCCCATATCGGGAGAACCGGTGACGTTGAGGATAACGCCTCTTGCGCCGTCAATGGAGGTCTCCAACAGGGGGCTCTGGATAGCCATCTTGGCAGCGTCGGCTGCCTTGCTCTTGCCGGATGCGCGGCCTACGCCCATGTGTGCGTAACCGGCGTTCTTCATGATGGTCTCAACGTCTGCAAAGTCCAGGTTGACCAGACCGGGAACGGTGATAAGCTCGCTTATGCTCTGGATAGCCTGACGCAGAACATTGTCAGCTATCTCAAATGCGTTCTGGAAAGTGATCTTCTGCTCGCTGACCAGCTTGAGGCGCTCGTTGGGGATGATAAGCAGAGCGTCCACCTTTTCGCGCAGGCGGGCAATACCCTCTTCTGCCTGCTTGATGCGGCGCATACCCTCAAAGCTGAAGGGACGGGTAACGATACCAACGGTCAGAATACCCATCTCACGGGCAATACCTGCAACTACGGGTGCAGCGCCTGTACCTGTGCCGCCGCCCATACCTGCGGTGATAAATACCATCTCGGCGCCTTCCATCAGGCGTCTGATCTCGTCCATGCTCTCCTCGGCTGCGCTTCTGCCCACGTCGGGGTTGGAGCCTGCGCCGCGGCCGCGGGTGATCTTTTCACCAATCTGGAGCTTGACGGGGGCAGCAGAGAAGTTGAGCACCTGCTTGTCCGTATTGATAGCGATAAAATCAACGCCCGATACACCGCCTGTTACCATACGGTTGACAGCATTGCCGCCACCTCCGCCTATACCTATAACTTTTATGGATACATCGGATTCACGACCAATTTCAAATGCAAAACCCATATTTTTTACCTCCGTCTTATTAAACATCATTGCGGGATAAACCTCGCCGTTGTGCCGTCCGACACGTCTATAGTTCCTGTCGCGGTCTCGGGCAGTTTCTCATCTGCCAGAAGCAGCATGAAGCGGATCTTTTTGTCGATCTGATCGCTGTCACCTATATTGACCACGAACCTGTCCTTGTATGTGAACTTGATATTATACACTCTTTCCACATCAATACAGTCTATATATTGGAGTATATCATTATTTATCGCAGTATTCAATACTAAAAATAGTGGTTTTTGCTTTTCTTGGTCAATTATTTTGAGATATTTGCCTACAACCGGTGTTTCAGAATCGGCACCTATGATAACCGGGTAATCGGAGGGCTGCGTGCTGCCTGCATTTTCCAAAAGTTTGCCCTTGCTGTCTATCAAATACCATCCGTCCTCACCCTCGACGGTTGCCACGGCGGTACATCTTGTGACGATGATTTCGACCGTATCGGGCAGTCTGCGGCGGATGCTTATCTCATCGAGATAGGGCATCTGCTCAAAAATACCGTCTATGACTTTGAACTTGTCAAACATAAACATATTCTGACCGATCTCGATATTGGATGCCTCTATAATACTGTAATCGGGATAGCCGCTCTCGCCTGTGACCTTGATGTCGCTGACACGGAAAAACACGGTGATCGCCACCACGATGGCCACGGGAGTCAGCAGCACGCAGAGAATAACGGGCACAATATCACCGCCGCGTGCTTCTCTGTGCCTGCGGCGATGGATTCTTCTGCGTCTGCGTCTTCTGGAGTATGCCACGTTATTCGTCCTTTCTTTTTATAATTCCTCCGAGGCTTGAATATGCCTGCTCGATATTTTCGTACCCTCGGTCTATATGCTCGATATCGTATATTCTGCTCTCGCCCGAAGCTGCCAGCGCGGCTATTACCAAAGATGCGCCGCCACGCAGATCGGTGCATCTGACAGGTGCGCCCGACAGCGCTCTTACGCCCTCGACTATGGCGGTCTTGCCCGAGACTTTGATATTTGCGCCCATCCTGACAAGCTCACTTGCCTGCCTGAAGCGGTTTTCAAAGATGTTCTCACGGAATACGGTCGTGCCCTTTGCCAGACATGCCACCGCCATCAGCTGGGACTGGGCATCGGTGGGAAATCCGGGATAAGGCATGGTCTGCACCGGAGGCATAGCCGAAACAGGGGCGTCAGATTTTATTATAACACGGTTTTTATCAGTTTTTATGTCACATCCTGCATCACTGAGTATGGATGCAACAGTCGCAATGTGCTCAAAACGGGCATTTTGCAGCTCTATATGTCCTCTGCAGGCTGCTGCCGCGCACAAATATGTAGCCGCCTCTATGCGGTCGGGCATAACGGTATGCTCTGCGCGGCTATGGGTATTGCCGCCCGATATGCATATCTCGCCGGTGCCCGCGCCGACCACCGATGCGCCGATCCCGGTCAGAAATTGCTGCAGGTCTTCTATCTCGGGCTCTCTCGCTGCATTGATTATCCGCGTCTGACCCGAGCATGCGGTGGCGGCAAGCATGATATTCTCGGTTGCGCCCACACTGGGAAAGCCCAGCACAATATCCCTGCCCTGCATATTATCGGCGCGGCACAG
>JAFYMQ010000003.1 GCA_017556565.1 Clostridia bacterium
CTTATATGGTCCGAGTGACAGGTCTCGCCCGCCTGCGGGCGGAGCGGTGGCGCGGACAAACAGTCCACTGGACTGTTTGTTAACACGCGCCCTTCGAAACCTGCCTTATCTAACGTAAAAGACCGCTTTCCCGAGGGCAAGCCTCGAAAAAACGGTCTTTTGGTCCGAGTGACAGGTTTCGAACCTGCGGCCTGATGGTCCCAAACCACCCGCGCTACCAACTGCGCCACACCCGGATAGGATATTGAATTGTATATGAATAGTAATTGCGAATATCATTGCGTATCGGGTGGTGAGAGACAACCACCCGCGCTTCCTGTTGCAGCTAAGGCTCTGTCATCGCTCGCACGGCTCGCTCGCCAATCACCAAGCTGCTGCCACTCCTTATTCCTCGCTTAATCTGCCGCCGGCAGCGCTCGGAAACGTCCCCAACTGCGCCACACCGTGCTGAGCCCGCGGTTGCGCTTTGCATTTTCTCGGGCGGGCACAGAGACCCGCCCCTACGGTGAGGGGATTATTTTTTGCTGCTTTTGTATTATACAATATTCTTCCTGTTTTTACAAGAGGATTGTTGGGGCAATATCCGACAGGATATGCAGTGGGGGTGGGGAGGGTAGTTTTGTTGACTTGGGCGGCGGTGTGGGGTATAATATTATATTAAAATAGGTATAGTATACACAAATTGCGGCAAAGGGGGCAGGATATGTACCAAACATACATAAAGCGCGGTTTTGACATAGTTTTGGCAGTTTTCGGCATTTGTTTTTTTGCCCTGCCCATGGCCGTTATTGCCCTTGTTATCAAGCTTGACGACCCTGGAACTGTTTTGTTCAGGCAGCAGCGGGTGGGCAAAGGCAAGCGTCTTTTTACCATGTACAAGTTCCGCACCATGAAGACCGCCGCGCCCAAAGACTGCCCCACACACCTGCTGCGCGATCCCGGGGCGTATATTACGGGGGTGGGCAGATTTTTGCGCAGGAGCAGTCTTGACGAGCTGCCCCAGCTTTTTAACATTCTGTTGGGGCATATGTCATTTGTCGGGCCCCGTCCTGCTTTGTGGAACCAGCAGGATCTTATTGCCAAGCGCGACAGTTTTGGCGCCAATGCCCTTCGCCCGGGTCTGACCGGCTGGGCGCAGATAAACGGCAGAGACGAGCTGCCCATTGAGCAAAAAGCCGCTCTTGACGGCGAGTACGCGGCAAAAATCGGCTTTTTGTTTGACTGTCGGTGCTTTTTCGGTACGTTTTTGGCGGTGGTGTCGGCTCGCGGCGTTCATGAAGGCAGCGGTGACAAAAAGGATGTGCAAAAATGAAAAGGGTACTGTTTGTTGCGACCGTTGTCCAAAAACATATAAAAGTCTTTCACCTCCCCTATCTTGATATGTTCAGACAGGCGGGGTATGAGACGTGGGTTGCCGCCGCCAACGATACGGGCGCGGACGTGGATTTGCCCTGCTGTGACCGATACGCGGAGATAGGCTTCAGGCGCAATCCGTTTCATCCTGCCAATATCGGCGCGTTTTTCAAGCTGAGACGGCTGATAAACACCAATGATTTTGACCTGATACATTGCCACACCCCTGTGGGCGGGGTGCTGGGCAGACTGGCAGCGGCAAAAGCACGCAGGCATGGCACAAAGGTCATCTATACCGCCCACGGATTTCATTTTTACAAGGGTGCGCCTTTGGTGAATTGGCTGATTTTTTACCCTGCCGAAAAACTGTGCGCACCTTTGACCGACCTGCTGATCACCATCAACCGTGAGGATTACGCACTGGCGCGGCGCAAGCTTCGGGCAAAACGCGTGGAGTACGTGCCCGGAGTGGGGGTGGACCTGAGCAGGTTCACACCATCGATACCCGACAGAGAGGCGACCCGTCGGGCGCTGGGCATTCCCGAAACCGCCCCGCTGATACTGTCGGTGGGCGAGCTTAACCCCAACAAAAACCACGAGACGGTCATCCGCGCCATGACGGATATTGACGCATATTACATAATCGCGGGCGCAGGGGACAGACAGCAGCATTTGCAGCAGGTCATTGACGAGCTTGGTCTGGGCAGTCGGGTCAGGCTGCTTGGCTACCGCACGGATATTGCCGAGCTATGCCGCGCCGCCGATCTGTACGTGCTGCCGTCATATCGGGAGGGGCTCAATCTGTCGCTGATGGAGGCCATGGCAAGCGGCTTGCCCGTTGCCTGCAGCCGCATCAGGGGCAACACAGACCTGATTTCTCCCGAGGGCGGGGTTATGTTTGACCCTCACAGCCTGCAGGAGTGCAAAGCCGCCATCAGCAGGATATTAAAGGGCGGACTGCCGCAGGCAGGCAAATACAACGAGCAAAAGATAGGGGAGTTTTCCCTGGATCGTGTTGGCGGCATTATGAGAGACCTGTACGGTCTGTAATCAAAAAAGGTGAGGCAAATGAGCGAAAACCGTGCAAAAACAAAAATATGCATTATCCGCTCCAATCCCGTAAACCCCGACTCGCGGGTGGAGAAAGAGGCCTGCGCTCTCAAAAAAGCCGGGTTTGACGTGCATATACTGGCATGGGACCGTGACACGGACGAGCGTGAGTGTGACGGTGTTGTTTGTGTTGCCGATGAGAGTATCCCCATCACGCGGCTTGGCCACAAAGCAAGCTACGGCGAGGGTTTTAAGAACATTTTTGCCTATCTGGCTTTTCAGAAACATCAGCGCAGCTGGCTGAAAAAGCAGGATTTTGACATCATTCACAGCTGCGATTTTGACACCGCCTTTTTCTCCCGCGGCATAGCTGCCCGCAAAAGGTGCAGGTTCGTGTTTGATATTTTTGATTTTCTCTACGACCGCCCCGCAAACTTCATGCAGCGGTGTGTAAAGCGCGCCCAGATCAGGCTGATAAACTCTGCCGACGCCACTATTATCTGCAGCGAGGAGCGCATTTTTCAGATAAGCGGCAGCCGTCCCAAAAATCTGACCGTCATCCACAACACCCCCCCACCGATGCAGGCGGAGGGCATGAAGCTGCCCGACAGCGGCAGGCTCAGGCTGGTGTACGTGGGTGTTTTGCAGGAGCACAGACTGCTCTGCGAGATCATGGAGGCAGTAAGCCGTAGAGGCGATATGGAGTTGCATATAGGCGGCTTTGGCAAGCTTGAAAACTGCGCCCGACAGATGGCTCGGGAGCATGACAATATATTTTTTTACGGCAGGACGGCATATAGAGACACCCTGGCGCTGGAGAAAAGCTGTGATATTATGCTGGCGGTCTATGACCCCTGTGTGCCCAACCACCGCTACGCCGCGCCCAACAAGTTCTACGAGGGACTTATGCTGGGCAAGCCGCTGATTATGGTCAAGAACACCGGCATGGCAGAGCATGTAGGGCAGCTTGATATAGGCGCGGTGGTCGATTATACCCCCGAGGCGGTCATTGCAGGCGCTCTTGAGCTGAAAAACCGCCGCGGCGAATGGGGAAACATCAGCGATCGGGCGCAAAAACTGTACAGAGAAAGATTCAGCTGGAGCGAGATGGAAAAACGGCTTGTTAAGCTGTATCTGGAGTTGAGCGATGAAAAAGATACTGATAGTAAATAACAATCTTGACATAGGCGGCATCCAGAAGTCTCTTGTCAACCTGCTGCGGCAGCTTGGCGGAGAGGGTGAGATAACTCTGCTGCTTTTCAGCCCCAGCGGAGCGCTGCTTGACAAGGTGCCCGAGCAGGTAAAAATCATCACCCCTCAAAATTGCTACCGCATATTAGGTCTGAGCCGCAATGAGCTGAAAAAATACCCGCTGCTCTATATGCTCAAGGGGTTTTTGGTAAAATACGCCGCGGTTTTTTCGCGCAGAGGGGCAATGAAGCTGCTGGGTTTGCTCCAAAAACCTCTGGGCGGCTATGACATGGCAATATCCTACTCCCACCTGCCGCACCATAAGAGCTTTGCAAACGGCTGCGGAGATTTCGTGCTGGACAAGGTGCAGGCGGCAAAAAAAGTCTGCTTTGTCCATTGCGACTACAGCCGCGCAGGCAGTAATTCTGCCCAGAACAGCGCCCAATACAGAGAGTTTGACAAAATCGCCTGCTGCTCGGAGGGAGTGGCGCAGGTGTTTGTCAAAGCTGCCCGGGCAGAAAAGAGCCGGGTGTGTACGGTACGCAACTTTTTTGATCTGACCGTCACAGAGCAGGCACGCAAAGCCCCCTGCACTATGGACGAGAGCTATATCAATATCCTGACCGTTGCCCGTCTGTCACCCGAAAAAGGCATCGCCGATGCCCTCTGCGCCCTCAAGGACGCAGGCAGACAGGACATCAGGTACACAATCATAGGCGACGGACCCGAAAAATCCCGCCTGATGGCTCAGGCAGCGCCTCTCGGTGATCGGGTGATTTTTGCGGGGGAGAGCAGTAACCCCTACGGATATATGGCGGCTGCCGACTATCTGCTTGTGCCCTCTCTGCACGAGGCGGCACCCATGGTGTTTGACGAGGCGCGGGCGTTGGCGCTGCCCGTTATATCCACCGACACGCTGTCGGCACGGGAGCTTTTGTCCGATGGGGATATCATCTATACCCATCCAAAACAGCTGCAGGGCATCCTGCACGGTCTGCACAAGAGTGTCAAGCGCCCCCGAACCCTGCAGGACAACAATATGCAGACCGAACAATTCAAGGCGCTTTAACACATCACACAAACACTATCGGATACTGAAAAAAAGGAGGACGGGCAAATGCATGAGCACAGACAAACAGCGGGCTTCAGCCGATATATGTTCCTGCATTGCCTGATCCTGTTTGCAGGAATGTGCGGCGGAGTGTGGATAAGCAAGTACTTTTTCGTGCTGATGGCTGTATTCACTTTGCTGACAAGCCTGATTTCCAATATTGACGCGGCATTCTGGCATCTGCTTTTTTCGGTTTCTTTTTCGGTAATATACAAGCTTGAGCCCACCGAAACCTCACTGTTTGCCTACGTCATGATAGGCGCGGGCGCGATTTTGGTGCTAAGAACGGGCAAGATAAGCGCAAACCGCCTGATCGCCGTTATGCTGGTGGCGATTTATCTGGCAATCGGAATGGGCGGCAGCTACACAACGGTGGTCAAGATGACCGTAGGCGCATTTTTGTTTTATATCTTTGTCACCAATATAAAGCCCGACAATTTCAAAGATCACATCATGGCATATTCGCTGGGTATGCTGGGCAGCTCGGTGATAGGCACCTTCCGCAACTCGCTGCCCCAACTGAGCGAGTATTTTGAGACGGTGCACACCATATACAATAACGGTCAGCTTGCCTACAGATTTACCGGCCTCAATTACGACCCCAACTACTACGCGGTGTCGGCGGTGTTTGCCATCATACTGTGCTTTGTGCTTGTTATCAACAGACAGGGCAGCCGACTTGTTTCGCTGGGTGTTTTTTCGGCGCTGCTGGTGTTCGGATTTCAGTCCTACAGCAAGATGTTTTTGCTGGCGGCGGTGGTTACGGGCATAATTTTTATGGCGTATATGATGACCACCCTCAGAATGCTCGTGGCGCTGGCGTTTTCGGGCGCGGCGGTGGGCGGCGTGGCGCTGTGGCTGCAAAAAACCGGCTACATGGACATTATGCTCCGCCGACTGTCGGCAGGCGACATCTCAACGGGAAGATTTGCCATCTGGCAGACCTATCTGGAACATCTGGGCAGTCATTGGCGCACCTTGGTGCTGGGTGACGGACTGCAGGCAGGGTATCTGTCGGTGGGCGGCCCTCACAACACCTATATCGAGGCAATATATTTTGTGGGAATAGTGGGCAGCCTGCTGTTTCTGGGTATGCTGATACTGATATTCTCTGCGCGGATATACAACCGCAAAAGATGTATTATCAACTACCTGACAGTTTTTGTTTTTCTGGTCATGATAGGCGTGCTTGGCTGCCTGACCATAAACGAGTTCTTCTTTTACTGTATGCTGATGTGGATAGGTCTGAATATACCCATCAGCAGCAGAAAAAAGCCGAAAGGAGCAAGCGCGGATGTTCAGCGTAATAGTCCCGGTATATAAATCGGAAAAATACCTGAGCGAGTGCATCGACAGTATATTGTCCCAAAGCTTCGGGGAGTTTGAGCTGATACTTGCAGACGACGGCTCACCCGACCGTTGCCCTCAGATCTGCGACGAGTACGCCAAAAAAGACGGCAGGATAAAGGTCATCCACAAGCCAAACGGCGGCTCGGTCAGCGCACGCAAAGCAGGAGTGATGGCGGCAAGGGGCGAGTATCTGTGCTTTGTGGACGGGGATGATTTTGTTGCCCCCGATATGCTGGAGCGGTACAATGCCGCGCTGGAGCAGAGCGGCGCAGATATGATCTGCGCAGGCTACAGCGAGTACCGTGAGGGGGTGGGGAAGAGCCCTGTTGCCATGAACCTGCCTGCGGGCATATATGACAAGCCTCAGCTCGAAAAGCTTATCTGGCCCGTGATGCTGTCCTGCGGAGAGTTTTTCAGCTTTGGTATTGCGCCCTCTCTGTGCTGCAAGTGTTTTCGCGCAGACCTGTGCAGGCAGGCGCTTTTGTCGGTGCCCGACGGCATATCTCTGGGCGACGATGCAGCCGTCAGCTATGCCTGCCTGCTGAATGCCCAAAGGGTGCAGGTGACCGATTACTGCGGGTACAGTTACAGACAAAACCCCGAGTCCATGACCCACAGCTATGACGGCAGGCTATACACCAAACTGCATGAGATCGCACGGTATATGCAGGCTATGGCGCAAACCTACGGCGGCAGCCTGCCTCACCAGGCCGACGAGTACACCGTATACCTGCTCATGCTGGCAAAAAACAACGAGTTCAGGCTGCGCCAAGACGGCACCTATGGAGAAAAACGCAGGCGTATGCTGGAATATCTGAGAGACCGGACTTTCAGCGCGCCGCTGGGCAGGGTCAGGATAAAAAACCCGAGATACAGACTCATAGCACTGTGTATGCGTCTGCGCCTGCTGCTGCCCATATACCTGTATGAGCAGCTCAAAATAATAACGAACAGTAAAAAATAAGCAAAGGATAACAGACCGATGGGTATCAGCCGCACAAAAAACGCAATGCTCAACACGGCTTTTTCGCTTGTACTGCAGTTGACGGTATTTGCAAAAGGTCTTGTTCTGCTGCGCCTTATAGTGCCCGCCTACGGCTCGGACGTAAACGGACTGATAGCATCAATACTGCAGTTTTTGGCGTATATCTCGCTGATAGAGGCAGGTGCGGGCGCTGTGTTCAGAGGCGCGCTGTATGCACCTCTGTCACGGGGCGATATGTCGGGCGTGTCCGCCATGATCAATGCCCAAAAGCGGTTTTACAGACGCATCGGTCTGATTTTTGGCGGATATGTGGCGGTTTTGTGCGTGGTGTATCCGCTCGTTGCCCAAACGGGTGCGGACAGAGGGTACGTTGTTTCGCTGATTCTTATACTCAGCATCAGCACCTTTGCCGAGTATTTTGTGTCCCTGCCCTATATCTCGCTTATCACCGCCGACCAAAAAATCCGCATCAGCCATATAGTCAGCATCGTCTACACCCTTGCAAACATGGCAGCGGCGGTGGTCTGTGTAAGATTCGGGTGGGACGTAAGGGCGCTTTACGGCATTATGTGCCTGCTGGGCATGCTCAAGCCAATATTCTATGCCTTGTACGTCAAAAAACACTACCCCCTGAGCCGAAACACCCCGCCCGACCGCAGCTGCCTTGCCCAGCGCAAAGACGGCATGGTGCATCATCTGGCATACTGTGTGCATACGGGTACCGATGCTGCCATACTGACCGTTGCCGCGGGTACGGCGCTGGTATCGGTGTACAACGTGTACGGGGCTATCGTGTTCGGCATAGAAAAGCTTGTCACCTCGATCTCGGGCGGCGCAGCCGCGGGACTGGGCAATCTTATAGCCTCGGGACAGCGGGACAAGCTTGATTTGACTGTTGACAGGTTTGAGCTTGTGCAGGCCGCGGCGGCAACATGGCTGTACACGGTGACCGGGCTGATGCTGATGCCCTTTGTCAGACTGTACACAGCGGCTATGACCGACATCAGCTATATACGTCCGGCTTTCGGCTACGTGCTGATCGCTGCCGAGGTGATATTTTGTTTTCGCAGTATATACAGTACGGTATCATCAAGCGCCAACAGATTCAAAGAAACCCGCCGGGGCGCGCTGCTTGAGTGCGCGGTAAATCTGACTCTGTCGCTGATACTGGTGCTGACACTCAAAAAAGCCCTGCTCGCCGTTGCCATCGGCACGGCTGCGGGCATGGCGGCAAGATACCTGTGGGAGATAGTATATCTGTCCCGACACCTGCTGCGCAGACCCATAGCAAAGCCGCTGAAAATGCTGGCGGTAAGCGCCCTTGGTGCGCTGGGCGGCATTGCGGTGTGCAGAGGCCTGCTTGACTACGCACAAATCGGCAGCGTGTGGGAGTGGGTAAGCTTTGGAGTAGCAACCGCACTGATCACGGCGGCGGTGGCGGCTGCTTTGTATTGGGTGTTTTACAGACAAACGGTAAGATCGCTGCTCAGAATGTTGAGCGGCAGAGGATAATTTTTTTTGAGGAGAGAGCCAATGGACAGGGCAGAATCGGCTGTGTTTTTCGGTCTGCTGCGGCAGGTCATATGCGGCACCGAATTGGGTGAGTCGGAGCGGAATGAACTTTCGCCCCGACTTGCCTGCGCGCTTATGGAGCTTGCCGCAAGGCACGACCTTGCCCATCTGGCGGCAGCCGCGATACAAAAAACAGCGCCCGAAATCAGCCAAGACGTGGCTCAGGCGGTGTATACCGCCGTATACCGCAGCGAGCAGATGGAGTACGAGCTGCAGCGGCTCTGCGGTATTCTGGAGGGTGTGCATCTGCCGTTTGTCCCTCTCAAGGGCGCAGTTGTGCGGCAGCTTTATCCCGAGAGGTGGATGCGAACAAGCTGCGACATCGACCTGCTGGTAAAAGCGCAGGACACCGATCGCGCCATAGCCGCCCTTTCGCAGCAGGGATATGAACGCACCGAGGACAACTCGACCCACGACTACTGTCTGCGCTCACCAAGCGGCGTGCATATTGAGCTCCACTATACCCTGAGGCAGGACGGGGAGCTGATTGATGCCGACCCTGTTCTTGATACCGTGTGGGATTGCTGCCGCTCGGTTGACGGCTGGGAATACAGACTGCAAATGAGCGGTGAGATGATGGTGTTTTATCATCTTGCACATATGGCAAAACACCTGCTGCACGGCGGCTGCGGTGTGCGGCCATTTGTCGATCTGTGGCTGATGGAGAGCAAATTGCCCGTTGACAAAGGGGCTTTGGAGCAGATGCTTGCCGCGGCGGGGCTGGGTGATTTTTACAGAGCGGCGCTTGATATGAGCCGCGTGTGGCTGGAGTCTGCGCCCTATACCGACGTGACGTGCGGTCTTGAAGAATACGTACTGTCGGGCGGCGCTTACGGCACGTCCTTAAACGCGGCAAAGACCCAAGCGGCAGGCGGAGGGGGCAGGCTGCGGGCATTTATGGAGATGGTGTTTTTGCCGCGGGAAAATCTGCAGGTCATATACCCCGCACTCAAAAACCGCCCCTGTCTTGCGCCCGTGTATCAGCTGCGCAGATGGCTGCGGGTGTTTGACAAAAACAAGCGCAAAAAAATATCCGATCTTAACAGGGCGCGAGCCGGGGTGACGGACGCTCAGGCGCAAAAGACCGCGGAACTTTTTGACGGTCTTGGGCTGCCGCTGGACAAAAAATGACAAAAAATGACAAAAAATAACGCTCGGCAGGTCAAGACATGCCGGGCGTTTTTGCCGATACGTATTTTTATTTGCCGCAGAAGAATGCAACCGCCACCGCACCCGGGCCTGCGTGGGTGCCGATGACCGAGCCGATGGGCGTCTGGGGGAGGGATGCGGTGCTGTCGCGCCACAGATGTGCGCTGTCCTCGATATACTGCCTGAGGAGTTCATCGCTGACACCTGTGTAACCCAGCAGCAGGGGCATGGAAAAGTCCACACCGCCCGATTTTTCGATATGTTCCGCAAGCAGATTGTTGCCCATCTTTGAGCCGCGGGCCTTGCCCAGGATTTTTATCTCGCCGTCCTCTATGCAGGCAACCGGCTTGATGTTGAGCAGCGCACCGGCAAAAGCGGCGGTCCTGGATATTCTGCCGCCCC
>JAFYMQ010000240.1 GCA_017556565.1 Clostridia bacterium
GCTGGGCTATCCGGTTCTGCTGCGTCCCAGCTACGTCATCGGCGGTCAGAACATGACCATCGCGCACAACCCCAAGGACGTTACTCAGTACATGCAGCTGATTCTCTCCCAGAAGATCGAGAATCCTGTCATGGTTGACAAATACATGATGGGCACCGAGCTGGAGGTAGACGTTATCTCGGACGGCGAGACCGTGCTTATCCCCGGCATTATGGAGCATATCGAGCGTGCAGGCGTCCACAGCGGTGACTCCATCGCCGTATATCCTCCCTACAGTATTACCGACAAGATGACCCGGACAGTCATAGACTGCTCGAGGAAGCTTGCTCTTGCTCTGGGTACCAAGGGTCTGGTCAATATCCAGTATCTTATCTATCACGGCGAGCTTTACGTTATCGAGGTCAACCCCCGTGCATCCCGTACCATACCCTATATCAGCAAGGTAACCGGTGTGCCCATGGTCGATCTTGCCGCAAGAGTCATGACAGGGGAGAAGCTGAGTGATCTGGGCTACGGCAGCGGTCTGTACAAGACTCCGCCCTATTATGCCGTAAAAGTTCCCGTATTCTCTTTTGAAAAGCTCAACGACGTCAATTCCTATCTCGGCCCCGAGATGAAGTCTACCGGCGAAGTTCTGGGCGTAGGCAAGACCCTGACCGAAGCGCTGTTCAAAGGTCTTACCGCAGCGGGCATCAAGCTGCGTTCACCCAAACGCGGCGGCGCATCGGGTGTGTTCATCAGTGTTGACGAGCACGACCATCCCGAGATAGTTAAGCTTGCAAAAAAACTTGACGATCTTGGTATGAAAATGTACGCCACCGAAGGCACGGCAAAAGCCATCGAGCAGCTGGGCATAGATGTTGAGCACGTTGCACATATAGGCGAGAGCGATCAGGCTTTCAGACTTATTGAGAGCGGATTTATCAGCTATATCGTGTACACAGGCGCAGCATATGACTCCACTATCGATCATTATATTGCCCTGCACCGCAGAGCGCTGCAGCTTGGTATTGCCTGCCTGACCAGTCTTGACACAGCAAACGCACTTGCTGACATCATCGCCAGCGGCTACACCGAGCAGAATACCGAGCTTGTTGATATCAACAATATGCGTACAAACCGCAGCATTTTGCGCTTTGCCAAGATGCACGGCTCGGGCAACGACTATATCTTTATTGAGAACTTTGACGGTGCTATTACCTGTCCCGAATCTCTGTGCATCAGCCTGTGCGACCGCAATTACGGCGCCGGCGGCTGCGGAATCGTACTCATCGAGGGCTCAAACGTTGCCGATGCCAAGATGCGTATCTACAACTCCGACGGCAGCGAGGGCAGAATGGCGGGCAACAGTATCAGATGCGTGGGCAAGTATCTCTACGACAGAGATATTGTCAAAAAAGAGCAGATGACCATAGAAACCGCAAGCGGTGTAAAGCATCTTACCTTGTATACAAGAAACGGCAAAGCATCCTCAGTTCAGGTGGATATGGGAGCAGTTTCGGTGCTCAGTGCCGATATCCCCGTCCTCTGCGACGGTGAAAAATCCGTGGGTATCAAGCTCTCCACAAGCGGCGGCGAGTATACGGGCACCTGCGTGTCTGTTGGCAATCCCCACTGCGTAATATTCTGCGACAGAGTTGACAGCGCACCCGTTGAGAGAGTGGGCAGAGAGCTTGAACACTCCAAGGTTTTCCCCGAGGGTGTCAACACCGAGTTTATCAGAGTCGTCAACCGCAACACGGTCAAGATGCGTGTCTGGGAGCGCGGCAACGGCGAGACTACCGCCTGCGGCACCGGCGCCTGCGCCGCGGTCGTGGCAGCGGTCGAAAACGGCTATCTCGACAAGTGCAAGGATATCACCGTAAAGCTTCGTGGCGGTGACGTTACCGTCAATTATGACGGCGAGCGTGTGCTGCTGACCGGTGATGCCGTGCTGGTCTACGACGGACAGGCAGAGTATTAAAAACACCCCCAAATTGAGGAGGTAAAAATATGCATACAAACAGCTATGAAGAAGCCTTCGACAAGTTTATCAACTCCCGCGAGTATGACAGGGTGGAGGAAGCACTTTTTCAGTTCGCCCGTGAATGCTTCGAGGCAGGCTACAAGGCAGCCGGTGGAGTTACTCCTGATGGCGACAAGATTGTAGATATCCTCAAACGCAGTCTGGACAATAAATAAGCTATTTGATTAAAACCGCTGTACAGCAATAACTGTACAGCGGTTTTACTTTACACTCAATTTGTGTATTTTATAGTCCCTTGTTTGCAAGCTTTTCGTGGCTTTTTATTGTAATTGGCGGATATATGTGATATAATTAGACATGAATAGAGTCTTTTTTCGATATAGGAGAGTAAGTTACATGAGTGAAAAATCTTTTGCATCCTTGGGACTGAGCGCCCAGCTGATGCGTGCTGTAGAGGATGCAGGCTACAGTGAGATGACCGACATTCAGGCAGAGGCCATCCCTCACATTCTTGACGGTGAGGACGTTATCGGTCAGTCCAGCACAGGTACAGGCAAGACTGCCGCTTTTGGTATCCCCGGCATTGAGCGTCTGAGAGATGACGCAGGCGAAGATCCCCAGATGCTGGTACTTTGCCCCACAAGAGAGCTTGCCATGCAGGTAAGCGACGAACTGCGCAAGTTCGCCAAGTATAAAGAAGGCGTGCGTATCGTATCCGTCTACGGCGGTCAGAACATCGAGAATCAGATCCGCGCCCTCAAAAACGGCGTGTCGGTAGTTGTCGGCACACCCGGCAGAATCATCGACCATCTCCACCGCCACACCCTGAGCCTCAAGAGTGTCAGATACGTTGTTCTTGACGAGGCTGACGAGATGCTCAACATGGGCTTTTTGGATGATATCCGCTACATACTCAGCGCATCGCCCAGAGAGCGCCAGACCGCTCTGTTCTCGGCTACCATGCCCGCACCCATACTGCGCATTTCCCAGCGGTTCCAGAGAGAGCCCCATCACATCAAGGGTGACGACGGACAGACCGCATTTGATCTGATCGATCAGTATTATTGCGAAGTCCCCAAGAGCAAAAAATCCGGCTGTGCAGGTCTGCTCTTCAAGCAGTCGGGCGCAAAGCGCGGCCTTATATTCTGCAATACCAAGGTCATGGTAGATATCCTGACCCGCCGTCTGTGCGAGATGGGCATCAACGCCTGCGCTATCCACGGTGATATGCGTCAGGGCGCAAGAACCCAGGTCATGAGCGGCTTCAAGTCCGGCAAGGTCGACCTGCTGGTCGCTACCGACGTTGCAGCTCGCGGTATTGATGCCAGCGACGTTGAGATCATCATCAACTACGACATCCCCGAGGACGTTGACTACTACGTACACCGTATCGGCAGAACCGGCAGAGCGGGCAAACAGGGCGCATCCTATACTCTGGTTGCGGGCAGCGGTGAGTTCTTTGATATGGCAAACGTTCAGCAGGCAACCGGCGTGCAGATGAAGGAGTTTGAGCTTCAGGGCATCGACGAGCTGCCCGAGGAGAAGAAGGCCGCCGCACCTGATAAGAAGCCTGCACGCAGCGGCAGCGGCGACAGCCGCCGCAAGAGCGACAGAGGTGACAAGCCTGCCCGCGGCGGTGAGCGCACCAAGCGTGAAAAGGGCCCATTGGCAACACTGACAGTGGACGTTGGTACAGAGCACGATGTTCAGGCATCCCACGTCATTGAGGCACTGCAGAAGTTCGGCAAGGTCAGACGTGAGGATATAGGCAAGATCAATATCGAGGCTCAGCAGACCAAAATCGCTCTGCCCGCTTCCAAGATAGACAATATCCTGGCAGCTATGAGAGATTCGGGCGCAACGGTAAACGACTTTTTGGTTGACTGCGCCGTTGTCAAAGAGGCTGAATAATCAAGTTAAACCAAAAAGGCGATCTGCACAATGCAGATCGCCTTTATTTTTTTGCCATTTGACAGGTTTATTTGTTGGTCAGCTGGATATACTTCTCAGCAATCTGAACGGCATTGGTGGCAGCACCCTTGCGGATGTTGTCAGCTACACACCACAGATTCAGGGTGTTGGGGAAGGAACGGTCGATACGCACTCTGCCGATAAACACCTCGTCCTTGTCGGCAGCCTCGGCAGCCAGAGGATACATCTTGCTCTTTACATCGTCCACCAGTACGACACCCTCGGCCTCGGCAAACAGCTGCTTGACATCCTCGATCTCAAAGGGCTTTTCAGTGGTGATGTTGATGCTCTCGCTGTGACTTGCAAAAACAGGTACGCGTACGCAGGTAGCGGTGACTGCCAGTTCGGGCTGGGAGAGGATCTTGCGGGTCTCGTTGATCATCTTCAGCTCTTCCTTGGTGTAATCGTCATCGGCAAACACGTCGATCTGGGGGATGCAGTTGCCGAATATAGGATAGTCAAACTTCTTGGGAGCGGGAGCTTCCTTGCCTGCGGCATATGCCTCGACGCCTGCCTGCAGATCACCGATGCCTGCAGCGCCTGCGCCCGAAACAGCCTGATAGGTGGAGAAGATAACGCGCCTCAGGCCGTATTTCTTCTGCAGGGGAGCCAGAGCTACCATAGCCTGAATGGTGGAGCAGTTGGGGTTTGCGATGATGCCGTTGTGCTTGAGGATGTCCTGAGGATTGACCTCGGGCACTACCAGAGGCACGGTGGGATCCATACGCCAGCAGGAGGAGTTGTCTATTACCAGACAGCCGCTCTTGGCAGCGATGGGCGCAAACTTGCGGGAGGTCTCGCCGCCTGCGGAAAACAGAGCAATATCAAAACCTGCGCTGATGGATTCTTCGGTCAGCAGCTGAACGGTATGATCCTCGCCCATAAAACGTACTGTGCTGCCTGCGCTGCGCTGGGAAGCAAACAGGGTGTAGCTCTCTGCGGGCAGCTTGCGCTCCTCAAGAACCTTGAGGAAGCTTCTGCCGACAACGCCGGTTGCGCCGACAACGGCTATTTTATACTTTTTCATACTGTCACACTCCAAAAAATGCCTCGTGAACTGCCGAGAGCGCCTTCTTGGCATCTGCCTCTGCAACGACCACGGAAAGTCTGATCTCGCTGCTGGAGATCATCTGAATATTAACACCTGCGCTTGTGAGCGCTGCAAACATCTTGGCAGGGATCTCGGGATTTTCCATAAGACCTGTGCCGATAAGAGAGACCTTTGCGATGTCCTTATCACAGTCTATGCGGGTTGCGCCCACTTCATTACGCAGACTGTGTGCAATATACAGAGCCCTTTCTGCATTGTCAACAGGAATGGTAAAGGTGATGTTCCAGGAATTGTCAGCGCCCAGCGACTGGATGATCATATCGGTGTGGATATTGTTATCCTTGAGTGTGCTGAACAGCTTGGATGCGATGCCGGGAATGTTGGAAACGCCGACAAGGCTGATTTTTGCGGTTTTTTCGTCGCAGGCTGTGCCTCGGATCATTTTTTCTTCCAAGGGGTATCTCTCCTTTATTATGGTGCCCTCAAGGTCGCTGAAGCTGGAGCGGACTTCAAGGGGTACGTTGTATTTTTTTGCAAGTTTGATGGAGCGGTTGTGCATAACACCCGCACCCAGAGATGCCATCTCAAACATCTCGTCATAGGTGATGCCGTCAAGCTTCTTGGCGGTTTTTACCACGCGGGGATCGGCGGTATAAACACCGTCAACGTCGGTGTAGATGCGGCAGATATCAGCGCCCAGAGCGGCAGCAAGTGCAACTGCGCTGGTGTCCGAGCCGCCTCTGCCCAGTGTGGTGATGTCGCCGTCGCAAATGCCCTGGAAGCCTGCAACGATAACAGTCTTGCCCTCAGCCAGAGCGGCGGTGACACGCTCGGTCTCAAGCTTTTTGATACGTGCCGAGCCGAAGCTACCTGTGGTGACAAATCCTGCCTGCCAGCCGGACATCGCAACAGAGGGCACACCCTGAGCGGCTACTGCCATAGCCAGCAGGGAAGAGGATATCTGCTCGCCTGCCGACAGCAGTGCGTCCATCTCACGCAGAGTGGGCTCGGTGTTGAGCTCCTTTGCCTTGGCAATAAGCTCGTCGGTCAGCTTGCCCTGTGCCGATACAACGGCAACAACGCCACGGCCGCGGCGGGCTTCTTTTGCTATTTTCTGTGCGGCAGCAGTCATACGGTCGCTGTTGGCTACCGAGGTGCCGCCAAACTTCATTACTGTGATTTCCATATTTTTCAGCTCCTGTATTCTGCAAGCTCACTGTCTGTCCAGGGGAGGACCTTGAGCTCCTCTGCGCCCCATGCGCACTCATCGGAGTATACGGGGCGGCGAATAGCCTCAACAACGTCGCTGAGCACGGCCGATGCGGTGGGGATAGCACCTGCACCAACACCGAAGTATGCGGTCTCCACGCTGCCCTCGCCGCGTACAACAATACCGTTGCGGTCGGACTTGACGCAGGTCATGAGGCTGTCTTCATCAACCAGTACGGGGCTGACCTCGGCATGTACGCCGTCATCTTTGACAGCGGCTCTTGCCAGCAGCTTGACCCTGCCGCCGCAGGTATCCTTGAGGGCGGTGATGCCGACGGTGCGGATATCGTCGGGGGAGGTCTTCTTGCCGGTGATCATGGCAAGAATAATGGCAAGCTTTCTTGCCGAGTCGATACCGTCGACGTCAGCGGAGGGGTCAGCCTCTGCATAGCCGCGAGCCTGAGCCTCTTTGACAGCCTGATCGTAGGTGTTGCCCTTGTCCATCTCGCTGAGGATAAAGTTGGAGGTGGCGTTGAGTATACCGTAGACGTAGTTGATGCCTGTGGAACTCAGCGACGTGCGGATGGGACGGATGATGGGCATACCGCCGCCCACCGCTGCCTCAAACAGGAAGGGCACGTTGTGCTCCTTTGCAAGAGCGTGGAGGATGTGACCCTTCTCGGCAACAAGCGCCTTGTTGGCGGTGACGAAGCCTTTGCCTGCCTTGAGGGTGCGGCATGCGATCTCAAAGGGAACGTCCACGCCGCCGATAGCCTCAGCGACCAGACAAATGTCCTCGTCCTGCTCTATGGTGGTAAAATCTGTTGTCATCAAATGTGCAAACTCACTGTCTGCCTTCATGGTGCGGACCAGAATAGCGCCGAGGGAAATATTTTCACCTGCGTTATCTGCCAGAACCTTCTGATTGTCGCGCAGCAGGTGGGCAATACCCCCGCCTACTGTACCGAAGCCTGCGATAGCTATCTTCTTCATAGGTATTCTCCTTCTGATGTACGGTAACAACCTACAAAATAACACTTTTTGTCGAGAAAATCAATAGCAAATTGAAAAATAATTTGAAAACAGCCGCAAAAAGGTCGTTTTGCAAGGGTTCTGCACGAAAGTCCGCTCTCGACTCAAATCGGGGCGCATGGTCGCAGCAAGAAATATATGTATGCTGACGGTGGACAAAACATAGCGCCACTGTTTACTGCCCGGATGTTTTGGGAAATACTTGCAATTATATATATTAAATGGTAAAATATGATGATAGAGTATACAGAGTGGAATAGTATGTCCACAAGCAGTCTGATTTATGGAGTGAAACTATGTATTACAGTGATAAATGGCAGGATTACCGTCTCATCGATTGCGGCGGCGGAAGAAGACTCGAGAGCTGGAACGGCCACATTCTTGTCCGTCCCGATCCTCAGGCTATGTGGAAGGAGAGCGGCTCTCCTCTGTGGAACAAAGCCAACGCCGTTTACCATCGCTCCAGTGAGGGCGGCGGCAGCTGGGAGGTACGCAATCTCCCCGCAAGCTGGACTATCAATTATCGCGACCTGACCTTTGCCATCAAGCCTATGAGCTTCAAGCATACGGGTATTTTCCCCGAGCAGGCTGCCAACTGGGATTTTATCACCCAGAAGATCCGCCAGCGCGGCGGCAAGGCAGAGGTACTCAATCTGTTTGCATACACGGGCGCTGCCACCATGGCTGCTGCCAAAGCCGGTGCATCGGTCTGCCACGTAGACGCAGCCCGCGGCATGGTCACGTGGGCAAAGGAGAACGCAGCCCTCTGCGGTCTTGAAAATGCCCCCATCAGATACATTGTTGACGATTGCCGCAAGTTCATCAAGCGTGAGATCAACCGCGGCAGAAAATACGACGGCATCATCATGGATCCGCCCTCTTACGGCAGAGGCCCCTCGGGCGAGATCTGGCGATTTGAGGAGGGCATAGGCGAGCTTATCTCCATGTGCGCACAGCTTTTGAGTGACGATCCTCTGTTCTTTGTCATCAGCTCTTATACGGCAGGCGTGTCGCCCTCTGTGCCCGCATATATTCTGGGCAGAGAGCTTGTACCCAGATTCGGCGGCAGGGTAGAAGCCAACGAGCTGGGACTCAAAGTTGAAAGCAGCGGACTTATGCTGCCCTGCGGCGCCGCAACAAGGTGGGAAAAATAATGATAAAAGCACAAAAAGTTACATTTGCATATCCCGCTCAGGAGGGGGAAGAGGCAAGAGAGGTGCTTCACGGCATCGATCTTGAAATCAAAAAGGGCGAGTTTGTAGCTCTGCTGGGTCACAACGGCAGCGGCAAATCGACCTTTGCCAAGCTGCTCAACGGCATCCTCATCCCCACGGGCGGCAAGGTGCTCATTGACGGCATGCCGACAGACGATGAGGACACCCTGTTCGATGTCCGCAAAAAAGCCGGCATGGTATTCCAGAATCCCGACAATCAGATCGTTGCAACCGTTGTCGAGGAGGACGTTGCCTTTGCCTGCGAGAATATGGGCCTGCCCTCGCAGGAGATACGCAGACGTGTGGATGCAGCCCTTGAGGCAGTGGGCATGAGCGAGTTTAAGATCCACGCACCCCATCTGCTTTCGGGTGGACAGAAGCAGCGCGTAGCCATTGCCGGCGTGCTTGCAATGGAGCCAGAGGTAATCATTCTTGACGAGCCTACCGCAATGCTTGACCCCAAGGGCAGGCAGGAGGTCATGAGCGCCATAACCAAGCTTAACCGTGAAAAGGGCATGACTATCGTGCTTATTACCCATCACATGGACGAAGCCTGTCAGGCAGACAGGGTAGTGGTAATGCACGGCGGCAACATTGTGACCGACGATATACCCGGCAACGTTTTTTCGCAGGTGGAGAAGATGCAGCAGCTGTCCCTGGGCGTGCCCCAGACTGTGGAGCTGATGTATGAGCTGGGCGCAGGACTTGATCTGACCCGGTTCTCGGTAGAAGATTGCGCCATGGAGATAGAAAAATATCTTGCCAAAGGAGAAGACAAGTGACCGACATTCTTACAGTTGAGCATTTGATGCATGTATACAGCGCGGGCACGCCCTTTGAAAAACGGGCGGTTGACGACGTGTCTTTTTCGGTAGGCAGCGGTGAGTTTATCGGCCTTATCGGACATACGGGCAGCGGCAAATCTACCCTGATACAGCATCTTAACGGACTCTTAAAGCCCACTTCGGGCAGAATACTCATACACGGCGAGGATATCCACGCCTCAAAAGAAAACACCCGTGCCGCACGTTTTGCGGTGGGACTGGTGTTCCAGTACCCCGAGCATCAGCTTTTTGAGGAGACTGTACGCGCAGATATCGCATTCGGCCCCAAGAATATGGGACTGAGCGACAGCGAGATCGAGCGCAGAGTTGTGGAGTCTGCCGAGATAGTCGGCCTCAAAAAGACCGACCTTGACCGCTCGCCCTTTGAGCTTTCGGGCGGACAAAAGCGCCGCGCCGCTCTGGCAGGCGTGCTTGCAATGGAGCCCGAGGTACTGGTGCTTGACGAGCCTATGGCAGGTCTTGACCCCGAGGGCAGACGCGCCATTATGCAGTACGTCAAGGACTATCACAAAAAACACAACACAACCGTTATATTCGTAACACACAGCATGGAGGATGCCGCACAGAACGCACAGCGCCTTATCGTCATGGACAGGGGCAGAGTGCTTATGCAGGGCACACCCGAGCAGGTGTTTGAGCGTGCCGATGAGCTTCGCGCATCGGGACTTGATACCCCTCAGGTCACCGATCTGTTCAGCGCCCTTCGTGCCCGCGGAATAGACGTGCCTCAGTCGGTGTATACGGTCGAGCAGGCGGTACGCTGTCTGCGCGCACTCAAAGGAGGGGACAGCAATGCTTAAAGACATCACCCTCGGACAGTATTTCCCCGGCACAAGCATCATTCACAGACTTGACCCCAGAGTCAAGCTGATTGCCCTGATAGTCTATATCGTAGCGCTGTTTCTGGCAGGCGGAATAGTCTCCTATGCTCTGTGCACAGGTTTTGCCGTAGCTGCTATAGCCATCTCGGGCATCAAACCCAAGCTTATCCTCAAATCCCTCAAAGCTATTATTTTCATCGTGCTGTTTACAGCCGTGCTCAATATGCTCTATACACCCGGTGACGTGCTGGTGTCCTTCTGGATAATCAAGATCACCAAGCAGGGCATATTCACAGGCTTCGGCATGGGTCTGCGTGTTATCCTGCTGGTCACCGTCAGCGCCCTGCTCACCTATACCACATCCCCCATGGCGCTGACCGACGGACTGGAAAATCTGCTGTCCCCCCTCAAAAAAATCCACGTCCCCGTCCATGAGTTTGCCATGATGATGACAATTGCGCTGCGTTTTATCCCCACACTGATAGAGGAGACCGACAAGATTATGTCGGCACAAAAAGCTCGCGGTGCTGACTTTGAGAGCGGCAACATCGTTAAACGTGCAAGAGCTCTCATCCCCGTGCTTATTCCTCTGTTCGTGTCCTCTTTCCGCAGAGCCGACGAGCTGGCAACCGCCATGGAATGCCGCCTCTATCACGGCGGCAACGGCAGAACCCGTCTCAACACCCTGCGCTACGGCAAAATCGACGGTGTGGGCGGTCTGGTCATAGCACTGGTCTGCGCTGCCGTAATCGTCGTGTCCAAGGTGTTTGGCTTATGAAAAAAGCTATCGTCCTGTCCTATATGGGCACCGCTTATCACGGCTGGCAGCGGCAGAAAAACGCCGCCACCATCCAGCAGACGGTCGAGGAGGCTTTCGAGCGCCTGACCGGTCAGAGCGTGTACGTATCCGGCTGCGGCAGAACCGATGCAGGCGTCCATGCCCGCTACTATGTGGCATCTGTGGCGGTGGATACAACCATCCCCGACCTGCGCCTGCCCGCCGCACTCAATGCCCATCTGCCCGAGGATATCGCCGTATCCAAATGCGTCACAGTGCCCGATGATTTTGATGCGCGGTTTTCCTGCATATCCAAAGAATACACCTACGTTATTCATAACAGTCGGGTAAGAGACCCGTTTTTGCAGCGGCAGGCATGCTTTTATCCCCAGCATCTGGACGAAAAAGCCATGAACGAAGCCGCAAAGCATCTTATCGGCAAGCACGATTTTGCCGCCCTCAAGAGCGAGGGTACACCGGTCAAGAGCACGGTGCGCACCATTATGGAGTGCTCCGCCGAGCGTGAGGGTGATATAGTGCGGGTTCGTGCCCGTGCCGACGGATTTTTGTATAATATGGTTCGCACCATAGCAGGCACACTTATGTATGTGGGTATCGGCAAGCTGACCCCCGACGATATTCCCGGAGTGCTTGCATCCTGCGACAGAGAACAGGCAGGCCCCACAGCCCCCGCCTGCGGACTTTATATGACCTCGGTATGCTACGGTATGGAGGAACTTGATGGAAAAAAATAAGGTCGTAAGAATAACACGGGATCACCGCCTTGCCGTCATTGCGGCAGTGCGGAGCGTTGCGCTGCTTTGCCTGCTGGCACTTGCGGTTTTTTCGGTGCTGCGTTTCCGTGACAGCTTCAATTCGGCATCGGCAAAGCAGCTGATTGCTTATATGAAGTCGGCTTCTTACAGTGACGTGACCTTTGAGCATTACGATATCGACAGCGGTATCAGCACCACCTTTGCGCCTTTGGGCGTCGGTATGGCAGTGGTGGAAAGTGATATGTACAGCTACGTTGCCGGTGCGGGCAGGGTTGAGTTTTCGCACCAGCTTATGTATAACGATCCGGTTATCAAGGCTCAGGACGACTGGGCGCTTATATTTGACAGCGGCAGCACCGGCTACAGCGTGGTAACGGGCTATGCGGTCACCCTTGATGCTCAGGCACCCGGCGCTATCATAACCGGTGCGGTCAGCGAGAGCGGCGTGTACGCCATAGTCTGCAAATCACCCGGCTACCGTTCATCTGTCACACTTTATTCCAAAAAACATAAGCAGCTGTGCTCGTGGGAGACCCCCTCCGAATATATTATGATGGCAAGCATCTCGCCCGACGGTGAGCGATTTGCCACCGTAAGCATCTCGTCCAACGGCGAGGAGATGGTCTACCGCATCGTTGGCAGAGACAGCGTTTCGGGCGAGCTGATTTTTGAACGTATGCTTTCCTGCGATCAGCTTTATTCGCTCAGACATACAAGCAGCGGCGAGCTTATGCTGCTTGCGGACAATGCGCTGACGGTAATGGACTATTCGGGCAATGAGACAGCCTGTGTTGAGACTTTGGAGCAGGAGATGCTGTCTTTTTGCCATTATGAGCAGAACAACTGTCTTGTAGTCTATCGCGGAGAAAAAATAAATACTCTCAATGCTTTGGTATATGACAAAAACGGAGACATAATATATTCTGAGGAGATATCGGGCACACTGCGCGGCTGCGACTGCCGCGGCGACTCTGTTGCGGTGCTGCTCGATTCTGCACTGGTTTTGTATAACGGCAATGGCACCGAACGTATCGACGGTATCGGCGCCCGCGGAGTGCTTTCCACAAACGACGGTACTCCCGTGCTGGTCTACAGCGACAAAATAGAAAGGGTGTATAACGATTAAATACGGCTTGATAGCAGATTTGATATTTTTGGGAATAATGGTGCTCAGTGTGGCAATATGCGCCAAGAGAGGTTTGTTCAGATCGATCGGCGGTATTGCAGGCACTATACTGGGATATGCAGGCGCAAGATACCTGTCGGGTAGTGTTGCGGATGTATTCTGCCCCTATGTGCGGCAGCCGTTTTTCAAGCTGTTCTCGGGTGTCAAGGTGCAGCAGGCTCTGTCCGAACTGGCTCAAAAAGCATCTCAGGGCATTACCGATATGCAGGTCAACCTGCACGGTAGCCTGCAGGGTGCAGGTCTGGATGAGAAAACCTCCCTGATGATAGACGGCGTTGTTGAGTATATGGGCGCGTCGGTCAGCGACCTTGCACAGATGGAAACATCAGCAGATATGGCAGCGTCTCTGGCCGATGCCGCGGCTCAGGCTGTGTCCCCGGTTATAGCTTTTATCCTGATATTTATAGTGATCAAGTTTGCGGTTTCTCTTGTATGCAGACTGCTCTCGTCCGATATCCCGGTCATACGGGACGTGGACGCCCTGGGCGGCGTTATGCTCGGTCTTGTATCGGGTGTGTTGATGATCACCCTTTTATGCTGGGGTGTTATGCTGTTCGCGCCCGAAGAAACTGTGGGATTTTTGTCCCGACAGACCCTGCATGAAAGCTATATCGGCGGATTTTTTGCAACATTATTCGGTTGATTTTAATTTGAGGCTGCTTTTGCAGCCTTGTACTTAGACAATATATAGTTTGGTTTGCAACCTATCGTTTTATAAATAGTTCCCAAGGAGAGTAAAGATGAAGTTTGAACTCTGTGCGAGATGCAAAAAAGGTCCCGCAATAGTTTTTATTACAAAACTTGACAAAGACGGCAACAAGACCCGCGAGGGTCTGTGCGCGGCCTGCGCTGCCGAGCTTAATATACAGCCTTTTAGCGATATGATAAAGAGCATGGGCATATCGCCCGAGGACATCCGTCAGGCAATGGAAAACGGCGAGGGCGGCGAGATGCTCAGCCCCGAGATGCTTGGCAATATGCTTGCGCCTCTGGCTCAGGAGGACACTCCCGACGAGACCCCCGACGAGCCTGCAAGAGCGCCCGCACTGTCTATATTCAACATATTCAAGCGCGCCGAAAATCCTCAGCCTCAGGAGCAGGAAGAGGAGACTCCCGATGCCAAGGATAAAAAACGCCGCAAACAGGCAGAAAAAAAGAAGACCCTCTCCGCCTTTGCCACCGACCTGACCGCAAAAGCTCGCGATGGCAAGGTAGACAGGGTAGTAGGCAGAGAGACCGAGATACAGAGGGTCATACAGATACTTAACCGCCGCCAGAAGAACAACCCCTGCCTGATCGGTGAGCCCGGTGTAGGTAAGACCGCCGTGGCAGAGGGACTTGCCAAGCGCATCTCCGACAAGCAGGTACCCCAGCGCCTTCTGGACAAAGAGGTCTGGCTGCTGGATATGTCCGCACTGGTTGCGGGCACACAGTTCAGAGGTCAGTTTGAGGCAAGAGTAAAGAAGCTTATTGACGAGGTCAATGCTCTGGGCAACATCATACTGGTCATTGATGAGGTGCACACCCTTGTTGGCACAGGCGATGCCGAGGGTGGCATGAATGCCGCCAATATCCTCAAGCCCGCCCTTTCCCGCGGCGAGATTCAGGTTATCGGCGCTACTACCTTCAAAGAATACCGCAAGTATATCGAAAAAGACTCGGCACTCGAGCGCCGTTTCCAGCCGGTGGTTATCTCAGAGCCTTCGGTTGACGAGACCACCGAGATACTCCGCGGCGTCAAGATATACTACGAGACCTACCACGGCGTTATTGTGCCCGACAGCATCATAGCAAAAGCCGTCTATCTTGCCGACAGATACATCAACGACCGCTTCATGCCCGACAAGGCTATCGACCTGCTGGACGAGGCTTGCTCGGCGCTTAATCTGCGCTCGCCCTTTATTGCCCAGATACCTCTGCTTCAGGCAGAGCTGGATGAGCGGTTTGAGCGTCAGATGGAGATGGAAAACGGCGAGCAGACCGAGGATATCTATGCCCGCATCGCCGAGAACAAGAGCCGCATGATGCAGCTTGAGGATCAGCTGACCAAGCTGAGAAGTCTGCCCGCTCCCGTGCTGAGCATTGATGACTTGGCGCAGGTCATTGAGGTGTGGACCAAGATCCCCGCAAGTCGCATCCGTGAGGATGAGCAGAGACGGCTCATTGAGCTTTCTGACCGACTCAAGCGCAAGATCATCGGTCAGGATCAGGCATGCGACAGTATCGCATCGGCTATCCGCCGCCGCAGAGCCGGTCTGAGCGACAAGCGCAAGCCTATTTCTTTCATTTTTGCAGGCCCTACAGGCGTGGGTAAGACCGAGCTTGTCAAGCAGCTGGCAAACGAGCTGTTTGCATCCGAGGATGCACTTATCCGTCTGGATATGAGCGAATATATGGAGCAGCACAGTGTATCCAAGCTGATCGGTGCCCCTCCCGGCTATGTCGGCTATGAAGAAGCCGGTCAGCTGACCGAAAAGCTGCGCCGCCGTCCCTACAGCGTGGTGCTCTTTGACGAGATCGAAAAGGCTCATCACGACGTGCTCAACGCTCTGCTGCAGATTTTGGACGAGGGCAGGATAACCGATGCTCAGGGCAGATACGTCAGCTTTGAGAATGCGGTTATCGTCATGACCTCTAATGCCGGCTCGGACGAATCCTCGGGCGCTGTGGGCTTTGGCAGCGAGAGCGGCAGCCGCAATCAGGACCGCACCATGAAAGCTCTCAAAAAGATCATGCGTCCCGAGTTTATCAACCGCGTGGACGAGATAATAGCCTTCAACAACCTCAGTGAGACCGATATGGTGGATATCTGCACCCTGATGCTGACAGAGCTTAAGACCCAGATGGATAAAAACGGCCTTGAGCTTTGCTGGACAGATGCCGCCCGCGACCTGCTGGCACACAAGGGCTTCTCCACCACCTACGGTGCCCGTAATCTGCGCAGAACCATCGAAAAAGAGGTTGAGGACAAAGCTGCCACAATCATCATAACCAGCTACCAAAACCCCGTAAAAAAGGTGTCTGTGGACGCAGAAAACGGCGAGATAAAAATCACCGCAGAATAATAAATAACAACACCCCGAAAGCTGAGCTTTCGGGGTGTTTTGTATAGATGTGAGTTATACGTTCTGCACTTCTTTGAGGACGCGCAGGGCATTTTTGTAGCAGATCTTTTCAAGCTGCGAGGATGTAAAATGGCGGCTGAGTGCCTGAACTACCTGCTGCATACCGGACGCATCCTTAAACTCCAGATCATTGTCTATTCCCTCAAAGTCGGAGCCGAATGCCAGCGCATCCTCACCGGCTTTGTCCACGATATACCTGGCATGCCATACTATATCCGCGATGGGGAGCATGCGCGCTTCATCGGGAGATTTTTTGCGCATGAACACGTCACAGAAATTGAGACCTGTTACGCTGCCCGTCTCGCCGAGAATACGCAGCTGATCGTCAGGCAGATTGCGGGTGCAGTCACACAGACTGCGGGCATTGGAGTGTGTGGCGAAAAACGGCTTTTTGGAGTAGCGGGCAACATCATAGAATCCACCGTCATTGAGGTGGGACACGTCGATAGCTATGCCAAGCTTGTTGAGCTTTTCCACAGCCTCGATGCCCAGCGGCTTGAGCCCCTTGGACATTACCTCACTGTCGAGAGAGTTGGGATAGCCCAGCGTGTTCTCATAGTTCCATGTGAATCCGAATATCCGCACGCCGTCAGCATGGAATCTGTCCAGACGGCGCAGATCATTGCCCACGATAGCGCCTTCTTCCATAGTGAGGATGGCGCTTATCAGGCCGTTTTTGTCATTGTCCAGAATATCCTGCACTGTCAGCGCCTGCTTGACAATGTCGCTGTTCTGCGCCATTTCACGTCTGAAGCTGCTGAGTATAGTCTCGTAGCGATCCATCATGGGGTCGCCCGTCTGACTGGGCTCGGTCTCAAACCGCTTGGCAATGTACATAGCAAAGCACTGTGCCAGAGCACCGCCCTGCCTGAGCTTATTGAGGCTGACCTGCAGATCGTTGTCACGCAGGGGGGCTTTTAGTCTGTGAGCCTTGACTATTGTGTCGCAGTGCAGATCAATAGTTTTGACCATATTGATATACCGATATCTTATTTGAGGTACTGCTTGAGCTCTTCTGCCTTGTCGATGCGCTCCCAGGGCAGATCCAGATCAGGTCTGCCAAAGTGGCCGTATGCTGCGGTCTGGCGGTAGATGGGTGCGCGCAGACCCAGATTCTCGATCATAGCTGCGGGGCGCAGGTCAAAGTGACGGCTGACGATAGCGGACAGCTCCTCTGCGCTGAACTTGGAGGTGCCGAATGCTTCAACAGATACCGATACGGGACGTGCAACACCGATAGCGTATGCCAGCTGGATCTCACAGCTGCGGCACAGGCCTGCTGCGACCAGGTTCTTGGCTGCGTATCTTGCCATGTAGGCTGCGCTGCGGTCGACCTTGGTGGGATCTTTGCCGGAGAATGCGCCGCCGCCGTGACGTGCAAAGCCGCCGTAGGTGTCAACGATGATCTTTCTGCCGGTCAGACCGCTGTCGCCCTGAGGGCCGCCGACCACGAAACGGCC
>JAFYMQ010000241.1 GCA_017556565.1 Clostridia bacterium
AAACTCTGTTACAACAAACAAATACGAGCTTGGCAGACCATCAACTATTTCGACAGACTGGGGAACATCACGGTCATGAGCTAAAAACACGGTGTTCCAAAAACAGTTATGAGAGTATTCGATAGCGGCTTTGGTCACTTCGTTGCCATCCAGATGGTTGGTGCGGATGTAATGTTCGGCTTTGTCAAAGTT
Source organism: Clostridia bacterium (assembly GCA_017556565.1). Taxonomy (GTDB): domain Bacteria; phylum Bacillota; class Clostridia; order Oscillospirales; family Butyricicoccaceae; genus RGIG3513. The sequence continues at coordinate 193 of JAFYMQ010000241.1, forward strand.
GGGTGGAAGGTCGAGCAATATATTGAGCAGACCTTGTTCACGCGGAGTTAATTTCAGTTCCATATCCTTTACCTCCTGTTTGTATTCAGTATACATGCATAACTGTACGATAAAACGGACTTTGAAATATTTCAAAGTCGAAAGTATATGCTTTTCCACTTTTTGGACGGTATTTTTCAATACTGTTACTTTGTTACTTTTTTGTTACTTTTTGTTGATTTTGGTCGGGTTTGTATGGTACAATACTCGGGAAGACTCGCAAAAAAGGACTGTTTATCATATGAAAATCTCCCCAAAATCTATAGTTTGCATGGCGCTTGCGCTGCTTATGCTGCCCATATTCCCCTCATACGCGGCAAAAGACCCCGACTGCACCTGCGACCTTATCTGGCCCATGAAGGGCAAGAACACCTACATCACCAGCTACTACGGCGGCAGAATCCACCCCATCACAGGCAAGGCTCAGGATCACAGCGGTATTGATATTTCGGCGCCCAAAGGCACTCCCATCCACGCTGCCGAAGAGGGCGTGCTGCATATCGGCAACAACAGCTGTACCCACAACTACGGCAAGAATGCCGAGCAGCTCAAAAAGTGCGGCTGCGGCAACGGCTACGGCAATTATGTCTATATAGTTCATCCCGACGGCATGAACACCCTGTACGCACACATGACCTCCATTGACGTGGCCGACGGCACCTACGTGCAGCAGGATCAGCAGATCGGCACAGTCGGCTCGACCGGCAGATCGACAGGCTTCCATCTGCACTTTGAGGTAAAAATGAGCACCAAATCCTCCTCCCGTGCAGACCCCCTTGATTATGTTTCGGTGCCTTCTTTCATCGAGCTGGACGAGGGCAACTATACCCCCGGCAACCTGACACGCGGCGACGGTTACTATCTCAGCGGCAGAATAAGCTCTGCGTATTCCATTACCTCGGTGACCGTCGAAGTGCTCAAAGCCGACGGCACCCCCACATCCCAGAAGAAAACCTACGCACCCTACAGCTACAGCTGCGATATATCCGACATTGACAGTTACATACGCTTTGGCAGACTTGAGGTCGGCGCATATATTCTCAAGATCTCGGCTGCCGACGGCTCGGGCGCTCACAGCGAACTGCTGCGCCAGCCCTTTAACGTAGTGTCACCGCTGGACGACGGTATTCTGGGCAGCTTAGACAAGTGCGACACCTACGCAGACGGCAGATTTGAGGACGTCTGCTCTGCAGACTGGTACAGCCTCAATGCCGCACTGGTCTATGAGCTTGGCCTGATGAACGGCGTGGACGAGACCCACTTTGACCCCTCGGGCAGCGTTACCTTTGCTCAGGCGGTCACACTTGCCGCACGTATACACAGCTCCTATTATGACAAAACCGTCCGCAGCGCCAAATCGGGCGAAGAATGGTATCAGCCCTACGCTGACTACGCGAGCCAAAACAAGCTGCTGCCCTTTGCGATAGCCGATTACAGTCAGCTTGTATCCCGTGAGCAGTTTGTAATGCTGCTGGCACAGGTTGTGTCGGACGTTGACCTGCAGCCCATAAATATTCTTGGCGACAATGCTATCCCCGATGTAAAGAGCACCGATGCCTGCGCCGAGGCAATCTACCGCTTCTACCGTGCAGGCGTGCTTACCGGCTCGGACATCTACGGCACCTTCTACCCCTACAGCCACATTTCCCGCGCCGAAGCCGCCGCCATCATCACCCGTATCGTCAGCCCCTCTCTGCGGGCAACCGTCAACATAGACTGATACAAAAGGAGTGTCTATTATGCTTACACTTGACAGAGCCAAGCAGCTGCTTGACACCACAACCACCGAGCACCATCTGTTCCTGCACGCCAAAAACGTCATGGCTGCCATGGGCGGTCTTGCAGGGCACTTTGGCGAGGACAAAGAGCACTGGATGGCTATCGGATATTTGCACGATTATGACTACGAACAGCACCCCGAGGAGCATCTTCAGTATACCGAGCAGCCTCTGCTGGATGCAGGACTGGACGAGAGCGAAGTCCGCGCGATCATGGCTCACGGCTATAGCATCATCAACGACGTAGAGCCCGTCACCAATCTGGAAAAGTCCCTGTTCACCGTAGACGAGCTGACCGGCATCATTCAGGCCGCTGCCAGAATGCGTCCGCTGGGCATCACCGATATGGAGATAAGCAGCTTTATGAAAAAGTTCAAGGACAAGAAGTTTGCCGCCAAGTGCAACCGCGAACTTATCAAGCAGGGCTGCGATATGCTTGGCATGGAAGTCAAAGAGGCTGCCGAAATATGCATAGCTGCGATGAAAGACCACGCTCAGGAGCTTGAGCTTGGCGCAAAAGAATAAAAAACGTCGGGGAGAGCCGCGAGACTGTCGCAGCTCTCCCATTTTTTTACTGTTTACAGATTATTTATTCCAATCTTTGCCGCAGTTGTGTTATACTAATACAGTACGGGCGCAGACCCGTCATACAAATATGCAGAATCGGAGTAATAACAATGGCAAAAAAATCAAAAAACAAAGATAAGAGCAAGGGCAACGTTTTTCAGACCCTTATGAGCGGCAGATACGGCGGTGACAACTACGGACTGTTCCTGTTTGTCACGGGTCTTGCCCTTATGATAATCGGTGCTATCGGCAACAACGTAGCAGGTACTATCCTGATGATGATCGCCACCGGCGAGATCATATTTGCATACGTCAGACTTATGTCCAAAAAGTACGACAAGCGCCGCGAAGAAAACCGCCGCTACCTGTACAAGCGCAACTCTTTTCTGGGCACTTTCAAGATCATCTGGCGCACCCTCAAAGAAGGCCGCCGCTACAAGTTCTACAAGTGCCCCCAGTGTGCAGTCGTGCTGCGCCTGCCCAAGGGCGCAGGTATGATCGAGATCACCTGCCCCAAGTGCGGTAAGAAGTTTATCAAAAAAGTCTGATGTTCGGGTACATCTTAGCCAACAAAGACGCCCTGAGTGAGGCCCAGCAGACCCGCTACCGCAGCCTTTACTGCGGCTTGTGTCAGGCGCTGCACAGCCGTTACGGCACAGTAGCGCGGCTGACCCTTAGCTACGATATGGTGTTTTTGGTGCTTATTCTCAGCGGTATGTACGAGCCTGAGGAGACAGAGAGCCGCGGCAGATGCCTGATCCACCCGCTCAAAAGCCGCAGCAGAGTACATAGCAGGTTTGTTGACTATGCCGCCGATATGACCGTGCTACTCAGCTACGAAAAGGTGCTTGATGACCGCCGCGACGAGGGCGGTGTCGGCGCAGCTGCAGCAGAAAAGGCGCTCAAAAGCGCCTATGCCAAAGCCGCCATGCGCCATAGCGAAAAGGCGCAGACCATATCCGCGCTGCTTGGACAGCTTTATGCTGCCGAGGAGCAGAGGCTGGGCATCGATGCGGGAGCAAACCTGTTTGGCGACGTGATGGCAGAGATTTTTGATTGCGGCGAGAGCCTGTGGGGCAGCCGCCTGCGTGAGTTTGGCGCGGCGCTGGGCAGATTTGTCTACGTGCTGGATGCCTACGCAGATTTTACCGAGGACAAAAAGCGCGGCAGATACAACCCGCTTGAGAGCAATGCCGACGAGAGCGTGCTCGAGGTGCTTATGGGCGAGGTGGCGCAGCTGTTTGAGGCGCTGCCCATCGTTGAGGATGCCGAGATAATACGCAATATTATATATTCGGGCGTGTGGCTTCGCTACCGCGCCGAGCAGAAAAAGAGAGGTGAGAGTCAATGACCGACCCCTACAAGGTGCTTGGAATATCCCCCGACGCCACTGATGAAGAGGTAAAAAAAGCCTACAGAACCATGGCAAAAAAATATCATCCCGACCTAAACCCCGGTGACAAAAACGCCGAGCAGAAGATGAAGGAAATCAACGAAGCCTA
>JAFYMQ010000242.1 GCA_017556565.1 Clostridia bacterium
AAGTGCATAGCAAACACCGTGACAGAAGAGGGTGCAACTGCATTTTCCGGAATGCTCAATCACGCAAACTCGCGTTATTATGTGTTTAATGACTATTATAATATGGAAAGTGATAATACTTTACACATATTGTCGCGATTTGAGACATACCAGCAGACGACCGAGCATACTTGCGGTGCAGCCAGTGCGCTTATGGTGCTCAACTGGTTTGGACAGACACAGTACAATGAGCAGGCTATTGAGCGTTTGGTGGAAACCCACCACCAGAGAGGAACAACGGTAGAGAACCTTGCAGACTTCTTTGACCTGATTGATTGGCAGGTTGACAGCCATGCCGATATTCTGCCCAGATTTGAGACTCCCAAAGATTTTGAGGCTTACGTTATCGATCGTATTGATCGAGGCATACCCATTATGATCGACTGGGTAGACTGGGCAGGCCACTGGCAGGTGCTTATTGGCATCGACACCTGCGGTACGGAATCACCCTATGACGATGTGCTGATTTTTGCCGATCCTTATGATATTACCGACCATTATCAGGACGGGTATTATATTTTTTCTCTTGGACGATTTTTCGGTATGTGGCGTGAGGGCCCCTGCGCAGGCAAAATTGAGCCTTACAAGCAGCCTTTTGTCACTGCTTGGCCCGAATGATTAGGTAATCCTTTGATTTGTATGGCAGCGCTCATTGGATGCGCAGTTTTTGGAGGTAGTGTTATATGCTGACCGGCATAGCGCTTATATTATTGACAGGACTGGGAGCAGGTTGGCTGTTTTCCAGGATGAAGTTGCCCAGTCTTCTTGGCATGATTCTTGTAGGTATTTTGATCAGTCCCAACTGTTTTGATCTTGTAGATACCAAGTTGCTCGCAATTTCGGCGGATATTCGGCAGATCGCTCTTGTAATCATCCTGACACGTGCGGGCTTGTCACTTAATATCAATGATCTGAAAAAAGTCGGCAGACCTGCTATACTGATGTGCTTTGTGCCCGCTTGTTTGGAGATGGTCGGTGTGATAGTGTTTGCACCTATGCTGCTCCGAGTATCTTATTTGGATGCGGCTATCATAGGCAGCGTAATTGCGGCTGTGTCTCCTGCGGTTATTGTACCCCGTATGATAAAACTGATGGAACAAGGCTACGGCGTAAAACAGAGCATCCCCCAAATGATTTTAGCGGGGGCATCGGTTGACGATGTTTTTGTCATCGTTGTATTTTCTGCATTGACAACTCTGGCGTCGACGGGTACAGTTGCATTGTCAAGCTTTGTGCAGATACCTACATCCATCTGTCTGGGTATTTTGCTTGGCGTTTTGGTTGGAAAACTGCTTGTGCTGTTTTTCAAAAATGTTCATATCCGTGATACGGTAAAAGTTCTTATAATGCTGAGTATTTCTTTTTTGATGCTTGAATTGCAGAGCAGACTTGAGGGAATAGTTGCTGTATCGGGACTTCTTTCGATTATGAGTATGGGTATCATAATCAAACGCAATTACGATATACTGGCTCAAAGTCTGTCACAAAAGTATAATAAGCTCTGGCTTGGTGCAGAGGTGTTCCTGTTTGTTCTTGTCGGTGTTGCGGTTGATGTCAGATATGCATTGACCGCCGGCATAATCGTGCTTGTGCTTATTGTTATAGCACTGATTTTCAGAGTGTTGGGCGTGCTTTTGTCTCTGCTTGGAACAGATTTGAAAAAGAAAGAGCGCATATTCTGCATGATGGCATATTGCCCCAAAGCTACCGTGCAGGCCGCAATCGGAACTATACCGCTTGCAATGGGGCTTGAATGCGGAAATATTGTAGTAACTATGGCGGTCGTGTCTATTCTGTTCACGGCGCCTCTTGGCGCGATTTGTATCGACAAGTCGTACAATAAGCTGCTTAGTTTGTAGTCAGTTTTATATTTTGTGGTTGAGGTATTAAGATTGAATAAGCTATCTTACGCAAGTTTGTCAGAACAAGCCAAACGGGAGATTTGCTCATGGCAGTATACCGGAGAATATGCCATATATAATCTGCCGTCTTACGATGATATGAAGGCACTCAAGCGCGGTTTTATGAATCCTGCTGCTGAGAATCAGTATTACGGATTCTGGGACCGTGACGTGCTTGTTGGATACGTCAAGCTGGTCGAATGCGAGGATTGTGTTAGTGTGGGGATTGGAGTCAGTCCCAATCTGTGCGGCAAGCATTACGGCAGACAGATTATGCTTGATATATACGATATTTCAAAAAAGCTGTATCCCGACAAGTCTTTGAGCCTGGAAGTACGTACGTGGAACAAGAGAGCGATAAAATGCTACGAGAAAGCCGGCTTCAGAATAGATGGGCAGGCCTATGAGCTGACTACGGGAATCGGCATAGGTACTTTTTACAGAATGATAAAAGAGTAATCAGAGTATCCGGGAATTAACATTGCACTAAGACTAAAAAACTATTATAATATACAGGAAACATTTATACAGGAGGAAGTATATGAAAGTATTGGTATTGAACTGCGGAAGTTCTTCTTTGAAATATCAGCTTATCAACACCGAAACCGAGGACGTGTTGGCAAAGGGTCTGTGTGAAAGAATAGGCATGGAGGGAAGCGCCATTGCCCATCAGCCTGCAGGCGGACAGAAGGTCAAGGAGCTTGTTCCTATGGCTGACCACACTGTTGCAGTCAAGAACGTTATTGACAAGCTGACCGATAAAAACGTAGGTGTTATTGCATCTTTGGCTGAGATTGATGCCGTTGGTCATCGTATGGTTCACGGCGGCGAAAACTTTACAAGCTCGGCTGTGATCAATGACGAGGTGCTCAAAGCCATTGAGGAGTGCAACGATCTTGCGCCTTTGCACAACCCTGCAAATCTCATAGGTGTCAGATCTTGTCAGGATGTTATGCCCGGAGTCCCTATGGTTGCGGTATTTGATACAGCATTCCACCAGACTATGCCCAAAAAGGCCTATATGTACGGCATTCCCTATGAGTATTACAACAAATACAAAATCAGACGTTATGGATTCCACGGCACAAGTCATGATTTTGTGTCCAAGCGCGCCGCCGAGATACTTAACAAAGACCGCAAGGACCTGAGAATAATCGTATGTCATCTTGGCAACGGAGCATCCGTCTCTGCGGTAAAATACGGTGAGTCGGTAGATACATCCATGGGCCTGACACCCCTTGAGGGTTTGATTATGGGCACAAGAAGCGGCGATCTGGATCCTGCTATCGTATCGTTTATTGCAGAAAAAGAAAACCTTACCGCCGCCCAGGTTGTCGATATCCTGAACAAAAAATCCGGTGTTCTCGGTCTGTCCGACGGTCTGTCCAATGACTTCCGCGATCTTGTTGAGGCAGGCGCAGCAGGCAATCAGGTGGCGAAAGGTGCTCTTGATGCATATGCATACCGTGTGGGCAAGTACATCGGCGCATATGCCGCAGCCATGAAGGGTGTTGACGTAATAGCATTCACCGCAGGTGCAGGCGAGAATAACGCTGAGGTTCGTGCTATGATAGGTGAGTATATCGAGTTTTTGGGTACAAACATCGATCCCGAGCGCAACAAGATCCGCGGTGAGGAAACCATCCTTTCTGATGAAGGTGCAAAGGTCGTGACAATGGTCGTTCCCACCAATGAGGAATTGGCTATCGCAAGAGAAACAGCAAGACTGGTATAATGTATCAGACAGGGGGGAAACCCCTGTCTGTTTGCTTGTTTGGGTGCTTTATTGCTGCGATATAAGTTTGTCAATGGCAAAGACATATAATTACCCTTGTTTTTTATCCTCGAGGTATGCTAAAATGATACTATAAATCACAATATATTCTATATAGGAGGAAATATGATAAATAAGTTTTGCAAAAAGCCCCTTTGGGACTGCACAATCAGACTTGCCAATGTAGCTACCGGCGCAGAAAAAGCTGACATGGTAATCAAAAACGCCCGTTTGATCAATGTTTGTACCCATGAGATCATGGATAATATCTCGGTCGCTGTTGCCGATGGAAGAATTGCTCTTGTAGGCGATGCTTCCCATTGTATCGGTGACAATACCAAGGTTATTGACGCGGAGAACAAGTATCTTGCTCCTGCTTTCCTCGA
>JAFYMQ010000243.1 GCA_017556565.1 Clostridia bacterium
CGAACCCACGTGCCCAGAGGGCAAACGGTTTTCAAGACCGCCTCGTTATGACCACTTCGATAACCCTCCGTAGGTTATCTTTTGCGAGAGACTCTGTAAATTGGAGAGAATTTCGCGAGAGAACTATGAAATTTTGATGTTTGGAAAAGTGCCGAAAACCCTTATAAATCAAGGATTTTTGAGGATACAAAGGGGATAGTTACGCGCGGGTTTTCAAGACCGGACCCTTCAACCACTTGGGTATCTCTCCATAGCCTACTAATATTAACACAAAAACCGCTCAAAAGTCAACACAAATCCCTCTTCCCTGCTATGATATGCACCAATGACGAGGTCGATGCGCAGCTGAGTTTTATTTTTTGCCCTGACGGCAGGCAGCGCTGCTGTACTCACGGGGCGACATACCTTTTATCTCCTTGAAGCTGCGGGAGAAATACACGTAATCGGTGTAGCCGCATTTTTCGGCTATTTCTGACAGAGGCAGTACGCTGCCGTAAAGATCGATCATAAAACAAGCGTGCTCGATACGGGTTTCACGCAAAAAACGGTTGGGGGTTTTGCCCGTGATCTTCTTGAAATACGCCCGTATATAATCCTCGGCATACCCGCTGTTGGCAAGCAGGCATCTCACATCCAGACTGCTATTATGAAAACTGTCACTGAGCTGCTCGATAATATGGGTGGTTGCGGCAAACAGTTCGTTGCCCATTTTGATCTTCTTGGTTACATAGTGGCACAAAGCGCTGATCAGTGCGGATGTGTATTCGCTCTCTCCGTAACGGTTGTTATATATTACCCTGCCGAGGGCGACGGCATCATCGGCACTGTCGGCAGGAATGACCGTGACCTCACCGAGGGAGAAAAAGTGATTTATATCCCCGATTATGCGTATCCGCTCAAAGCCGCCCTCGTCCGAAACAGAGCGGTGCTCAACGTCGGAGGGGATTATGATGACGCTGCCCAGCGATGCCGCCACGTCTGACGAGCGGGTCTTGATCACGCCCGAGCCGGAAACCACCACGTACAGTTCATAATTTGCATGCGTGTGAAACCGCGGATAATCCGAGCTGATCCATTCTATCAAAAACTTCATATCATCACCCGCGACTATTATACCAAAATCTATCTTTTGTGCAAGTTATTTTATGAATTATGCTATCTGTTTTTTGCAAAAGCTGATACAATCGCATAGGAAATCCAGCAATCACAAGCGATATTGGGGATGGTGTTATGGGCAGAAACAACGTTAATATGCTTTCGGGCTCGGTTACAAAGGGCTTGATTTCTATGATTTTGCCAATTATGATCTCAAACGTCATGCAGAGCATTTTCAGCGCCATCGACATGACTGTTCTGAAAATATATTCAAGCGATCTGGCGGTGGGTGCCGTTGGAGCGTGTTCCAATCTGATTTCACTGTCCACGGCATTGCTCATCGGCATATCTCTGGGCGCGAACATGATCGTTGCACGCAGGCTGGGCGCAGGCGACAAAACCAGAGCCGAAAAAGCCGCCGTCACCGCCATCAAGACTGCACTCATAGGCGGACTTATCCTGATGGGTATCGGTGTTTTGCTTGCCGAGACCTTTCTCAGGTGGACAAACTGCCACGAAAGTCTGCTGCCTCAGGCCGTCACCTATCTCAGGCTGTATTTTTGCGCTGTGCCCATGCTGATGGTGTACAACTTCTGTGCATCTGTTCTGCGTGCCACCGGAGACACAAAAAGGCCGATGTATTTTTTGCTGCTCAACGGTGTCATCAAGGTTATACTCAACTTCCTGTTCGTTGCCCGTCTGGATATGGACGTTGCCTCGGTGGCGGTTGCTACCATAATCGCGAGCCTGGTATCATGCTCCCTCAGCTGCATCACGCTGTTCAAGCTGCAGAACGTAATGCCCATGCACTTTTTCCGTACCCGGTTTGACACAAGAGAGTTCAGGGAGATAATCCGCATAGGTATTCCTGCCGGAGTGCAGGCCGGCATGCTTGCATTTGCCAACGTCGCCATAACCGCCACCGCCAACAGTTTTGGCGCCGATGCCACCACGGGCGTATCTATCGCAAACCAGTTTGAGAGCATACTGTACCAGATAACCGCCGCGCCGGGTGTAGCGGTGGCGCCCTTTGTGTCGCAGAACATCGGTGCGGGAAATATCCCCCGAGTCAAAAAGACCATTCTGTGCGGCGTGCTTATAACAACGATCTCCACCGCAACTTTGGGCGCGCTGTCTGCGATATTCTCGGGGCAGCTGGCGGGCATAATGTCCACATCTCCTGCCATAATCGGCTATGCAAAGCAAAAAATGATAATCACCTCCATCCCTTATTTTATCGCGGGAATCAACGAGCTGATGAGCGGCGTGCTGAGGAGCATCGGCAAGCCGATAGTGCCCACCGTGACCTCCCTGCTGTTCATATGCCTGCTCAGGTTTGCGTGGGTCTATGCAATCTTCCCGCTGTACCCCAATCTGGGATTTTTGTATCTGGTATGGCCCATAGGCTGGTTCCTGTCCGTGATCACCCAGCTGATCGTATATCTGCACCGGATCAAAAAGCTGCAGCTGCAGGCATCCTGACTGCTGCTCCGAATATATAGGGACTAAAAAAATCGTATATTGTCAACACCAAAAAGGACGGGATTTCCCCGTCTTTTTGCATACTGTTTTGCCTGAAAGCATAGCTGCGATTTATACTGTTGCAAGATGAGGAAAAATAGTATAAAATTAGTTAAGGCTATTTAAATGAGGTGATAGATGTGACCGCCGAAAACAAAGCCTCCCGCAACGTGGCTATTGATGCCATCAAAACCATCGCAATTTTTGGCACTATTCTTATACACGTCACCGCAAACGGCGGATTTTCCCACGCCATCGGCTCTATGCCATGGGCAGGCTCGCTGTTTTGGGGCACCCTTATCAGGTGTGCAGTGCCTTTGTTCTTTATGTGCAGCGGTGCGCTGCTTCTGCCTCCCGAAAAGGAACTTAGCGCCAAGCTTGTATGGAAAAAATATATTCTCCGTATATTTGTTGCCCTTGCTTTTTGGGCGACGGCTTATGCACTCTGCAATCTGATGCTGCTGCGGCTTGATGCCGGCGTGCTGACCGCTGCCGATATCAAGCTTGCCCTGAAAAATCTGCTGCTTTTTGAGCATGAGCGACATTTTTACTATCTGCATATCACCCTGCTGGTCTATGCCATGCTGCCCATAACCCGCACCTTTGTTGCACACGCAAGCGACAAGACCGTCAACTATGCGCTTGCCATTTGGTTTGTGCTGAGTTGTCTGTATCCTACGGTGCGCGGATTTTTCCCTGAGCTTAATCCCTACATAATCCCCGCCCAGTACGTCATCAATATCAGCTGGGGCGCGGTCGGTCTGGGTGTGCTGGGCTATGTGATGAGCAAGCGGGCAAAAAACCGCAGTCCGTGGCTGTACGCCGCCGTCTATCTTGTGGGGCTGGGCATAACTTTTGGCGGAAGCTATCTGCTGGCAGTGCGTGGCGGCTGGTTTAACCAGCTGCTGATACAGGGCAACGCGCTTGGCGTATATCTGCAGGCTATCGGCATATTCGGTCTGTGCACAGCTGTGTTCAGCCGCCGTGAAAAAGCTCCGCTGCTCAAAACAGTGTCAAATGCGTCTTTCTGCATCTATCTTGTACATCTGTTTGTACTGGGTCTATTAGATGTGCTGGGCTGCAACGCCGCCACACTCAATCCTCTGTGGAGCGCACCGATTATGGGAGCTGTAATACTCCTGTGCAGCTTTGTCGTATGGCTGATACTCAAACGCATCCCGATAGTCAACCGCTGGCTGATATAAAACACCGACAAAAAAATACCAATAGCAAAGAGCACCGCAAGGTTGGTGCTCTTTTATAATTCTAATGATGTTTTGTATATTTTTTCAGCCCATGATCTCCACGGCCTTTTTGATGATCTCGGCTTCCGATCTGAAGGGGTTTTCGTCTATATAATCAACTATATCGTCCATTGCTTCTTCGTTGCCCAGCACGGCTGCACATATTCTGATTATGGCATCCTGAGACACGCCCATGGCGCACAAAAGTCTGACAAACAATCTCATCTTTTCACCGTTTTTTACTGTTGTATTCTGCATATATTTTTGCCTCCCTTTGTTTTTGTGACACCATTATACAATGTCGATTGTCCATTATTCGGGACAGCTATACAGATACAAAAAAGCACCGCTACGGCGGTGCTTTTTGCTTATATTCGTCAGATATTTTCCAGCTTGAGGTATTCGTCCTTGACTACATTGGCTTTGCACAGGGCAAAGTGAACAAGCAGTGCCACTGCGGCAGGCAGGACAAAATGCACCAGCGCGATGCAGATGAGGGTCTTGGCTACGCCCCACTGGGGAGCCATTACGCTGTAGGTATCGATGGGGCCGACCAGACCGCTTGTACCCATACCTGCGCCGAGCTTGGTACATTCGATCTTGAGCACGGCTGCCGACACAGCGCCGCAGACCGCCGATGCAACGGTGGGGGCGATCCAGATCTGAGGATGGCGGAAGATATTGGGAACCTGCAGCATGGATGTGCCCACGCCCTGAGAAATAAGACCGGAGACGCGGTTTGCCTTGTAGCTTGTGACCGCAAAGCCGATCATCTGAGCGGCGCAGCCTGCGGCTGCAGCGCCCGCTGCCAGACCGTCAAGACCGAGCATGACGCACAGCGCTGCAGAGGATATAGGCAGGGTCAGGATCATACCCACGATAACGCCTACCAGTGTGCCCATGGGCAGAGGCATAAGCTCGACGGCTGCGTTGATGATCTCGCCCAGCCAGAGCATAAGCTTGTTGATATAGGGGCCGACAAGCAGACCGGCAGCGCCGCCTGCAACCACCGACACGAAGGGTGTGACGATGATGTCGACGGGGGTCTTTTTGGACACCAGCTGACCAAGTTCGGCACCGATGATGCCGCCGATATATGCGCCGACAGGGCCGCCTGCAACACAGCCGATGGCCGCAGAGCCTGCGGCGGCAAATATTACCAGACCGTCGCACTTGAGACCCCAGGCGATAGCAACGCCGATGGCGGCGCCGTAGACCTGATTACTTTTGAGGGTGGCTGCAATGTCAGAAAGCATCTGCAGACCCGAAAGTGTGCCGATCTGACCGATGATAGTACCGATGATGAGGGATGCGAAAAGTCCGTACGCCATCGAGCCCATCGCATCAATGAAATACCGTTTGAGAATACGAGAAATTACTCCGCCCTGTTTCTTTGACATTTTACTATCCCCTTTTTATTACTTTATCGCGGGTTTTATATTAAACAACATTATACCACTTTTTTGGGAATTGTCTATATTTTTTGTTTGTGCATAAATCACAAAAAAGCTTTGGAAAACCAAAGCTTTTCAGGGCATAGTATTGTTTTAGCCTTCGCCCTGCATGGGCAGCTTGCGCAGGCTGAAAAGCAGACAGGCACCCATCAGCAGGCCCGTAAGCAGCCAGGTGACCGGGAAGGACAGATAAAGCACCTCGGGGGTGTGGAAGCGGGCAAAGACGGTGTATATCCACACAACTCGCGCCACGCCTATACCGCACAGACTGACACACATTGCCAGCGTGGATTTGCCAAGACCGCGCAAAGAGGACGAAAGCACATCGTAGGTGGCATAGAACACGTAGGGTATGCAGGTGAACTTGGCGCGCATAAGTCCGTACCCTATAGCCTCTGCCGAATCGGTGATATACAGACCAAGCAGCGGGCGGGAGAATACGAAGGTTGCAACTCCCAGCACCAGACCCACCGATGCGGCGGTGCAGAAGCAGGTGAAAATTACCCGTCTAACGCGGCGGTAGTTCTGAGCGCCCATGTTCTGACCGACGAAGTTGATGGACGCCACGCTGAAGCTTGTGGCGGCGGTGTCCATAAATCCGTTGATGTTGCAGTTGGCGGTGTTGCCCGATATCATAGCCTCACCGAAGGAGTTGATGGACGACTGGATGATGACGTTGGATATAGCAAACATACTTGCCTGAATACCCGAGGGGATGCCGATGCGCAGGATTTTTTTGATAGGCTCTGTATGTATGCGCAGGCGGGAGAAAAACAGTCTGAAGGCATCGGTACGCTGGGACAGACTTCTCAGCACCAAAAATGCGGCGACGCCGTTGGACATTACGGTTGCAAGAGCAACGCCCGCTACGTCCAGTTTGAGTACAAGCACGAAAAACAGATTGAGCACTACATTGAGCGCGCCGCTGACGGTGATAAAGTACAGAGGTCTGCGGCTGTCGCCCGAGGCGCGCATGATAGCCGAGCCGAAATTATACAGCAGGCTGAAAATATTGCCGCCCAGAATGATCTTCATGTATATGGCAGATTTGCCGATGACACCGGCGGGAGTGCCCATAAGTCTGAGCAGCGGATTGGTCAGAGGCACACCGACAAAAGCAACGAACAGTCCGCCTATTACAGCCGTCGTGACTGCGGTATGCACGGCTTTTTGGATAGAGTCGTCCTCGCCGCTGCCTGCGGCATTGGCGACAGTAACGCTTACGCCCGTACTGAGACCCAAAAACATATTGATGATAAGACCGGACACCGC
>JAFYMQ010000004.1 GCA_017556565.1 Clostridia bacterium
AGGTATTGATCTGTCTCAGGCTATGCTGAACACACTAAAAAACAAGTTTTGCAGCAAAAATATCGAGCTTGTACATGGTTCGTATTTTGATAACCCCTTTGGCACAGACATATTTGATGCCGCGGTTTCGGTAGAAAGTCTGCACCATTTCACAAAGAGCGAAAAGACCTCCCTCTATACCAAGCTGCATAAGTCACTCAAATCAAACGGGTATTTTATACTAACCGATTATTTTGCACTGTCCGATGAAGAGGAGCAAATGCACCGCACGAACCTGCAAAAGCTGAAAGCAGAACAAAATATCGCAGACAATGAGCTGTACCACTATGATACTCCCCTTACGGTCAGCAACGAGTGCGACGCATTGATTCAGGCAGGTTTCAGCGATGTGCAGGTGCTCAATAATTGGGGCCCGACATATACACTCAAAGCCACAAAATAACATATACAACAATCTGAAAACGGCAGGTGCAATATGATTACGTTATTGTCAAAAATATTCATAAAAAACAACAAAGACTACGACAAACCCGACGTCAGAACGGCGTACGGATTACTGTGCAGTCTTGTAGGCGTGTTTCTCAATATTATTCTGTTTGGACTCAAATATACGGCAGGTGTGATCAGCTCATCGGTTGCTATTACCGCAGATGCATTCAACAATCTGTCAGACTCCGCATCTTCCCTGATCACTCTGGTAGGTTTCAAGCTTGCCAACCAAAAACCTCACGGCGATCATCCTTTCGGCCACGGCAGATATGAATACATCTCCGGTCTTATCGTATCATTTTTGATACTATTTATGGGATACGAGGTTGGCAAAACATCACTGGGCAAGATCCTGCATCCCGAGGAATGCAGTCTTACAATCATCACGGTTGTTATTATGCTGGCATCTATAGCAACCAAACTGTATATGTTCATGTACAACAAGACTCTTGGCGCCAAAATCGACTCAGCAGCCATGAAAGCTACGGCATACGACTCCTTTGGTGATGTGACATCCACGGCGGTTGTATTGATATCTGCCGTTATATCGCATTTTGCGGGCATAAACCTGGATGGCTGGTGCGGATTGCTTGTGGCGGCGTTTATCATCTATTCGGGCATCAAATCGGCAATCGAGACCATCAATCCCCTGCTCGGTCAGCCACCCTCTCCCGAGTTTGTCAAACAGATAGAAAGTGTCGTATATTCACATCCCGAAATTATCGGTATACACGACCTTGTTGTACACGACTACGGCCCCGGCAGACGCATGATATCCCTCCACGGAGAAATGCCCGGAACAATGAACGTTCTTGATATGCATGATATTATAGACTGCATCGAGGCTGAACTTATTGCACAGCTTGGCTGCGAAGCCGTAATACATATGGACCCCGTACAGGTTGACAATCCTATGCTTGAAGATATATCCGCATATTTGAAAATTGTGCTTTCTGAGATATGCGATGACCTATCTTTCCACGATCTCAGAATAGTACCCGGCAATTCTCATACAAACATCATATTCGACGTCTGTATGTCACCCGACTGCAAGATCAGCGAATCCAAGATAATCGCCGCAATACGCACTAAAATATCCGAAAAATACGGCGACAACTTTTTCTGTGTAATCAAGCTTGAAACATCATACGTATAAACGCATATAAAAAACGCCTCACAAAAGAGGCGTTTTTTTATCAATAATCTGTATCCTGTTCTTCGGCGTCGTATTTTTCTCCGTAGAACTCAAAAATCTTGGTCAGCTGCTTTCTCTTTCTTTTCAATCTTCTGTTGCCCGATGTAGCCATCAGAATAATGACCAGGGCAAATATTGCTGCCCATGCACCCCAGACAATGTATCTGTATGTGTACATTATCTGCAAAACTGTACCGATATAGTCTATGTAATATACAACCGTTTCCACCCGGTCTTTATCTATATCCAGTGCGCCGTCCGACGTTATCAGGGTATACTGACCGTCTTCTATATTGAGTGCGCCGACAAGTGCGCTTTTTGTGCCATCGGGATAGGCCGAGTCGCCGTTGACCATAAACAACGCAGCAACAGTATTATCAAAAGGCTCAACAGTGCGATCGGTAACAACAATACTGCCGGCGGGAACAACGTTATCCACACCTGTCGAAGTGGAATATACACCAAATCTTGCCCAGTCAACGTAAATACCCGCAGGTTTTGCCGATGCAAAACATGTAATTGCCGCCGCAAGAGCAAGTACTATAATCAATATTACCGCCCATACGCGTTTGGGCTTTATATTCTTATATTCCATTATACTTCTCCTTTGTTGTGTTTCTTTTGTTGATTTTATCACATATGTCCTTTTATTGCAATGATTCCGCAAACTTTTTATCCAGTATAGATTCAACCTCGGAAAATGGCACCAGAAAGGACGGTATACCCCACAGATCGGATGCAATGCTGCCCTGTGGGCAATATATGACCAAACCGTTATCGCTTATATAATATTTGCTCTCATCCAAAGAACGCGCAAGTACCTCCTCCCAGCGCGCAAAGCAACTTATACCCATCTCCTTTTCAAAGCTGCTTACCTCACGCCTGAGATTACTGACAAGACTCGATCTCCAGTCACAATTACGGCAAAAAATACTCTGAAGCGGAATCATCTTCCCTCTGTCAAGCGCCCAGTTATGAGCTACTCTGTGCATTATAAAACCGCTTGCACCCATCTCTACATAAAAATCCCAAAATATCGATAATATCTTTTCATTTGAGAACATTACATTAAAATTGTTTTTAACATCAAATGATGTAAAGCTATTATACATTACAAGTGTTTTGTGTTGTTTTACCACATCTTTATAGAGTTTTGGTGATGAGTCTGCAACGATCTTATCAATAAACCGTCTGTTGTATGTATTCAGCATATCAGCATGACGGCTCTTGCGGACAAAAGGATAATACAGGTCATATTTTACAACAGGGGTCTCTGCACAAAACAGCTTTTTTCTATAGGAATATGTATCAAAAATCATTTTACACCTCTCAAAAATTA
>JAFYMQ010000244.1 GCA_017556565.1 Clostridia bacterium
CCGGTCTTGGCGCAGATGCTGACCGGATAGGAGTGCAGATGTGTTTCGTATTTGTACATGCTTTCACCTTGTGTCACGATTGATTAGATATTGTCGGAATGAATCCGCCAATATCTTGCGCGGTACTCACCGCGCCTCGCTATTTCTGATAGCTAATAACTAAGAGCTAATAGCTAATAGCTGTGGTATCCGCTTTGCGGATTTATTGAATAGGTCGCCTACGGCGACACCTTCATTTTGCGTTTTGCATTGTGCCTTCTGCATTTATTCTGCCCGTCAGTCCTTCAGGCTGAGCAAGAACTTGGGTGCTTTCAGCTCGCTTGTCTGCCCCTCGATGTAGTAGGTCTCCATCTTGAGTCTGCCCTGACGCCACAGCTCGGACACCACCTGATATGCGACCGTGCCACGCTGGGTGCAGTCGGCTTGGGGATACAGAGGCGCCAGCACATCCGCCCAGCCTATCTCGGTGAAAATAGTCGGCGTCTGCAGCTTGCTCTCGATATATTTGTACGCCGCCGCCATGACCTGAGGGGTGATGGGCGCAACCGTTGCGCCGGGGTCAACTATGGGCGCACACTCAAAGCCGTCTTTGTACACCTTGCCGTAGCTCATTGCGGGCAGCAGGGTGGGGCTGCCTGCATCCTCGGGGAATGCAAGGCTCGCCGTCGACATATATGCGCCGTGGTCGCAAAAAGCCACGTTCATGCTCATGACCTGGCGAGCAAAACATATTGCATCGGGCGCACTGTCGGACAAAAGCAGCGCCACAGACTCGCTGGGCACTTGGCTGACCGCCTCCTGCAGGGCAAAAGCCGCGTCCATACCACCTGCGATCTTGCTGCTTGTCAGCTGGCATCGGACGTCGGTGCCGTGGACAAAGCCGCCGTCACCCTTGGGTGTCACGCCCACGGTGGGGTGGCTGCTCTTGAACTCATAGCCCTGCGCTTCCAGCCTGCGTACGATGGCGGGCACGTCTGCCTTACCCTTGAAAAATCCGTCGCAGCCGTTCATGATCAGCGCTTCTCTCACAACTCCGTCCTGCTCCGCGGTAAAAGGATGCCCGACCCCCACAAAGTCGCTCTTGACGTTGGCGGGGGTGCGGCTGTGTATAAATCCTATATTGCCGGGCAAGCTTGCCGCGTCGGTGGTCTTGAGCAGGTGCTCAAGGTCGCCCGTTACCTTGCGGCAGTATATTTTGCCCTCATGTATGGTGGCGATTCCGGTATAAAAACCCGAATCCAACCCCTCCAGCCTGCCCATCATATCGATCAGGATGGGTGCGGCAGGCCGTGTGCCGTTGTATGCTGCAATGGTGCACATAATTTATTCCTCCCGTGTCGCGCGCCGAAGGCGCCTTCGCTATTTCTGATAGCTAATAACTAAGAGCTAATAGCTAATAGCTGTGGTATCCGCTTTGCGGATTTATTGAATAGGTCGGCATAGCCGACACCTTCGCTATTCACTATTAGCTATTCACTATTAGCTGCATTCTGCCCGTCAGTCTTCCAGCCAGAGCCAGAACACCGGGGCGCGCAGCTCCCTTGTCTGACCCTCGATATAGCGGGTCTCCATCTTGAGTCTGCCCTGACGCCACAGCTCGGACACCGCCTGATACCTGACGGTGGCACGCTGGTTGCAGTCGGCGGCGGGATAAAGGGGCGCAAGATACTCGCCGAGCCCTGTATCGTTGAAGGGCATGGGGGTCTTGAGCTTTTCTTCCAGATAATCGTATGCCGCGGCCATGACCTGAGGGGTGATGGGCGCAACCGTTGCGGGGGGCGATACAAATCCGCTCACCTCAAAACGGTCTTTGTACACCTTGCCGTAGCTCATGGGCGGAAGCAAAGTGTAGCCGCCGGCATTTTCGGGGAATGCCATGGGCGCGGTGGCCATATATGCGCCATTTTTACCAAAAGTCACGTGCATGGGGAAATTAAAACGGGCAAAGCTTATTGCCTCAGGCTCGGCAAGAGACAGAACAAGGCTGACCGACTCGCTGGGGATCTCGGTCATGACCTCCTGCAGGGCAAAAGCCGGATCCATACCACCTGCGATCTTGCGGTCGACAAGCTGACACCTGACGTCGTTGCTGTGTACCAGAGAGCCGTCTGCCAGAGTCACGTTGCCCACCGTGGGGTGATGGCTCTTGAGGGTGTAGCCCCAGTCGAGAGCCTGCTGCACAGCCACCGGAATACCGGCGCGGATAGCCTCGGCAAAAATGCCGCCGCAGCCGTTGAGGATCAGCGCGGTCTGGGTCTTGCCGTCACGTTCGGCGGTAAAGGGGTGGGACACGCCCGCAAAATCGCTCTTGATGTTGCCCGGGGTGCGGCTGTGTATAAATCCTATATTGCCGGGCAAGCTTGCCGCGTCGGTGGTCTCAAGCAGCCGCTCAAGATCGCCCGCAACCTTACAGTAATAAAGCTTGCCCTCATGTATGGTGGCAATTCCGGTATAAAAACCCGAGTCCA
This sequence comes from Clostridia bacterium, assembly GCA_017556565.1. Taxonomy (GTDB): domain Bacteria; phylum Bacillota; class Clostridia; order Oscillospirales; family Butyricicoccaceae; genus RGIG3513. The sequence continues at coordinate 2,469 of JAFYMQ010000244.1, forward strand.
ATCCCTCCAGCCTGCTCATCATATCGATCAGCACAGGCGCTGCGGGAGACGAACCGATGTAACCTGCAATAGTGCACATAAAAATATTCCTCCTCTATGGTGGTATGGGTAGATTATAACACAAAAATAAACCAAAATGCAAAATTATCGTCCGCACAACCTGCAGAGCGTACAGCGCTGCGAGCTGCCTCGCGAAAGCCGCGATTTAGCCTCGTCGAAATCGATGGATTTCGCGTATTATACAAAGAACAACGGCATTGGCAGTATCAAGTCAGCGGAGCTGACCGAGCGTAAGCGAGGCGCGGTGAGTACCGCGCAAGAGGTCGGAAGGGCTGCGCCCGACCGAAGTCCATTAAATCGGGGTCCCCGCAAGACCTGTCTTGTGGGGAGAGACGGCAATGGGTGGGTTGCGAGCCAGAATCGCGAAAGCCGCGATTTACCCCCTCGGACTTCGTCCGTAGCGGTCACGATACACTTTGCCAAAATACAGTCCATCCTCAAACCCTACCGCCTCGGCAACGGCGGCTACAGTTCCGTACTCGCCGCTTTCCAGTATGGCTTTTGCCTGATCGAGCCGTCTTTGGAGTATGTATTTTTTGGGAGTGAGTCCGAACCGCTCTTCAAACAGCTTGCGAAAATAGGTATCCGACACGCCGCACAGCCGGTGCAGCTGTCCTGCGCGCAGGTCGGGGTCAAAAATATGCTTTTCCAGATGTTCCAGCGCCGGGTCCAGCAGCCGCTCGGTGTAGGAGCGCCGGGTCTCCCCCGCCTCGGCAAAAATCGCCAGCACCTCCCACAGCATCGCCATGCAGCGGCAGCGGTTGACGTCGGTCTGCACCGCCCAGCTGCGGTACATGGCGCATATCAAACGGTGCATCTCGGCGCTTTTTCGCACCACCAGCACCCCTGACGGAGTATCAATCAGCTCGCCCGAAAAGTTAATCATCAGACTCTCGCCGCTCTCGCTTGTGGGGTAGAGCGCCTGATAGTGAGGACTGTTCATCAAAAACATCACGTCCCCCGGCTCGACCCGAACCCGCTCTCCCTGCACGATATAGTCCATGACCGCGCTCAGCCGCAGTATGATGCGGTGGGGGTAATGGGTGTGGACAGCGCCGTGCCGTGAGGTTTGACGGGTTATGCTCAGCAGTTTTATTTTTTCTATATCATTCAGCATAAATATCACCACAACTATTGTAACACAAACATATTTTTTTGCAATACTGTTGGATTTTTTCCATATTATTATGTTTTTTCCATTTACGAACCGAGCGCAAAAAGTTATAATCCAACCAAACCTATACATAGGGGGAATGTTATGTTCATCGTTATGCAGCAGGTGCTGCAGCTGGTTCTGTTTGCCGCCGTCGGCTATATTCTGTGCAAGAGCGGCAAGGTCAAAAGCGAGCATACCAAGCTGCTGTCCACCCTGCACGTCTATCTGTTTTTGCCCTGCACGGTCATCAACACCTATGCCGCAAACTTTACCGTGGCATACATCCGCGAAAAATACCCTCTTTTGATCGCCTCCATCGTCATCATCACCCTGACCATAGTGATCGGCACTCTGATCTCGCGGCTGCTGACCCGCCATCCCTACCAAAGGGTGGTGTACAGTTACAGTCTGGCATTTTCCAACTACGGATTTTTCGGCTATCCGCTGGTAGAAGGTCTGTTCGGCTCGCTGGCGCTGCAGAACGCAATGATATTTGCCCTGCCCATCTCTCTGTGCACCAATACGTGGGGCTACGCCACCCTGACCAAGACCGAAATGAAGCTCAAACGCCTGCTCAGTCCGGTGGTCTGGGCGACTTTGATCGGCGCGGTGCTGGGTCTGACCGGACTGAAGCTGCCCGCCGTGCTCACATCACTCATCAGCAAGTCGGCAGCCTGCATGGCGCCCGTTGGAATGCTGCTGGCAGGCATGGTGGTGAGCGAGTTTGACTTCCTCTCCCTGCTCAAAGGCAAGAATAACTATATCATCGCCGCCCTGCGCCTGATTCTGATCCCCTGCGCCATTGCCCTGAGCCTCAAACTGCTGGGAATGGAAAGCATGGTGCTGACCGCGCTGATGATGCACGCAATGCCCTGCGGCATGAATACCATCGTATTCCCCAGACTGGTGGACGAAGACTGCCGCGCCGGAGCAAGTATGACGCTGATCACAAGCCTGCTGGCAATAATCACGATCCCATTATTGGTAGCGGTGTTTTCTTGAGTTGAGATAAGAATCAGGGAACGAATCCTTCGCGATTCTGGCTCGCAACCCGTCGCATCGCCGTTTCTCCCCACAAGACAGGTCTTGCGGGGACCCCGATTTAATAGACTTCGGTCGGGCGCAGCCCTTCCTCCGTCTTGCGCGGTACTCACCGCGCCTCGCTTACGCTCGGTCGACTTCGTCGACTTGGTACTGTCAACCCTCGTGTTACTTGTATAATACGCGAAATCACCGTTCCCCCGAGATTAACTCGCGACTTTCCAAAGGCTCCCTCTGGGAGGGAGCTGTCGAGCGGTCACGCGAGACTGAGGGAGAGAGCGTTATTCAATCCGTCGGCTCTGCCGACACCTTAGCTCTTAGCTATTCGTTATTAGCTATTCACTATTAGCTCTTACCAATCCCGTAGGGGAGGGTCTCTGTGCCCGCCCGTCTATCCAATCCGTCGCCTCTGGCGACACCTCAGCTATTAGCTCTTAGCTATTAGCTATTCACTATTCAAAAGGAGTTTATATTATGAAAAATATCTTTCTTATCGGTGATTCTATCCGCCACGGGTCTTTTGTCCAGACCCTTGACAGCAATCTGAGCCCGGGCTACGGTGTTTTTGTCAAGCAGCTGCTGGAGGGCAAAGCCAACGTCTACTCCCCCGACGAAAACTCCCGCTGGGCACAGTACACCCTGCGTTTTCTCCACAAATGGGCAAAAGAAGTCCCCGACCCCGAAAAAGTGGACGTTGTACACTGGAACAACGGACTTTGGGACGCGGTGCGTCTGTTCGGTGACGAGCCGCTGACCCCCATCGAGTTCTACGAGCTGATGCTGCCCCGTGTTTATAACCGCATCAAGCTGCTGTTCCCCAATGCCAAGGTAATTTTTGCCACCTCCACCGCGGTTATAGAAGAAATGTCCCGTCCCCAGTTCACCCGCCGCAACGAGGACATCCGCGCCTACAACGAAGTTGCCAAAAAGGTCATGGCAAGCCTGGGCGTCGAAGTCCTCGACCTGTACGCCGTCACCGAAAACTGGGGCAGAGATATGCACTCCGACTGGGTGCATTTCAACGACGAAGGCTGCAAAAAACTCGCCGAAATCGTAGCCAAAAAAGTAATGGAATAACAGAAAAAGCGGCACTAAAGCCTCCCTCTGATGAGGGAGGTGGCAAAAATCTTTGATTTTTGACGGAGGGAGAGA
>JAFYMQ010000245.1 GCA_017556565.1 Clostridia bacterium
CAGGTTTTCTATAAGATTGCCGATGCCGCCTACGTTTTCGTGATTGGTTACGGCGATGACCAGCGCGATAACGCCGGCGATCATGATAATGCCCTGGATCATGTCGGTGTAGGCGGTTGCGACGTAGCCGCCTGCAACCAGGTAAACTGCGGTCAGGCATGCAATTATCAGCATCCATACCCAGGTCTCAACACCGGGGAAAACCGCGCTGAACAGAGAGCCCAGACCCTTGTAGACCGCGGCGGAGTAGGGGACCAGGAACACGAATACAATAACCGAGGCGGCGATTTTGAGCGCCTTGGAGTTGTAGCGTTTTTCAAAGTAGTCGGGCATGGTGCGGGCGTTTAGCTTTTTGGTCATTTTGCGGGTGCGGTTTGCAAACAGCAGCCAGGACAGCAGACAGCCTAAAACGGCGTTGCCGATGCCTATCCACATAGCGCCGATACCGATGTTCCAGCCGTGCTGACCTGCGTAACCGACGAACACAACTGCCGAGAAGTAGGTAGTGCCGTATGCAAATGCAGTCATCCAGGGGCCGATGTTTCTTCCGCCGATCAAAAATCCGTCAAGAGACTTGGATTTGCCAAAGCTGAAACATCCGATCAGCGCCATGGCGATGGCATAAACACACAGAGCGATAACGGTAAAAAGTTGTGGTTGTGTCATGATAAGATCCTCCTTGATTTCAGCCTCGCAAGATTTGTAATTGGGGGCTTGTTTTTGTCTGATAGCAACTATATAATAGTTTTGAGGATTAGTCAAACAAATGATTTGGATAATAATCATCGATATTTTAGATGGTGAGGCGCTTATATGGAATTACGCAACCTGATAACATTCATACACGTGGCAGAGCTTGGCAGCTTTACAAAAGCCGCCGAGCAGCTGGGATATTCCCAGTCGACCATATCCTTTCAGATAAAACAGCTGGAGGATGAGCTGGACTGTCTGCTGTTCGAGCGCATAAAACATACGGTCACCCTGACTGAGCGGGGGCACGAGCTGGCAGTTTATGCCAACAAAGTCCGTGCGCTGACCGACGAGTTCAAAGAAAGCCTGAGCAGCGACGAGCGTGTGTCGGGGCATATCCATATAGTAACTCCCGACTCGGTCTGTGACGAGATGATCAACTCGCGGTACGTGGAGTTTCACAACAAATACCCGGATATTTCCATCAAGTTTACCACCGCCGACACCCTTGTGATGTTCGATATGCTCGATCATAATGAGGCGGATATTATAATCACATTGGACAGTCATTCCTACAACAAAGACTATATAATAGCAAAAGAGCAGCGGCTTTCCATGCATTTTGTGGCAAGCTGCGACTCAAAGTTTGCCGGGGTCAGGGGACTGACCATGGCGGATATTATAAACGAGCCTTTTATTCTGACCGAGTACGGACAGGGCTACAGACGCGTGCTTGACAGAGAGCTTGCCAAGCGGTCGTTGGATATTGTGCCCGTGCTTGAGATCGGTCGTACCGATATAATCACTAACATCGTCGCGGAGAGCAATATGATATCCTTCCTGCCCGATTTTGTTACAAAAGAGCTGGTGGATGCGGGCAAGCTGTGCTATCTTGACGTGTGCGATGTTCAGCTTGAGATATGGAAGCAGCTTATCCATCACAAGAACAAGTGGCTGACCCGCAGCCTGAAAACGGTGATAGAGTATATCAAGACCCACGAGTTTGAAAACTGAGCAAACAACAAAGCGCCGACGGAAAACTCCGTCGGCGCATTTGCAATACATAAAGAAAAAGGAAAAAAGGAATTGGTAAGGTTAGAAAAATTGGTCAGATGTCGCGGGGGTAGAGGCCCCGAGCATGATTATCAATAGTTCTTTGCGTGGACTTCAAAGTATGCCTTGGGGTGCTTGCAGACGGGGCACTCCTCGGGAGCGGTGGTGCCGGTGTGGTGGTGACCGCAGTTGCGGCACTCCCACAGAGTGACCTGCTCTTTCTGGAACACCTTGCCGGTCTCGACGTTGCGCAGCAGAGCCAGGTATCTTTCTTCGTGGGTCTTTTCTACGGCGGCTACGCCCCTGAACTGCTCTGCCAGCTCAAAGAAGCCCTCTTCCTCGGCCTCCTTGGCCATGCGTGCGTACATGTCGGTCCACTCGCCGTTTTCACCCTCTGCTGCGTGGAGCAGGTTCTCAGCGGTGTTGCCCAGCTCGCCCAGAGCCTTGAACCACAGCTTTGCGTGCTCTTTCTCGTTCTCGGCGGTCTGCAGGAAGAATGCTGCGATCTGCTCATAGCCTGCCTTCTTGGCAACGGATGCAAAGTAGGTGTACTTGTTGCGTGCCATGCTCTCGCCGGCGAATGCTTCCCACAGGTTTTTCTCGGTCTTGGTGCCGGCAAACTTGCTCTTGGGGGTGGTGACTTCTTCAAAAACCTCCTTGCCCTTTTTGCATACGGGGCAGACAAAGCCCTCGGTCAGTTCGCCTTCGTGGATGTGCTTGCAGATCTTGCAGATGTATTTTTTCATTGTTTTTTCCTCCGATTTGTTTGTTTGATTTATTGTGGCTTTATAATACCACGGATTTTTGCCGCCTTCCGTGACAAAATCACAAAAGATTGACATAAATAAAAATTAAGCCTATACTGAATACATAGACAAAAATCGGGGTGAAGAATATGGAAATGGAAAAGTTCTTTCCGTTCTGGAACAAGCTTGACTCAAAAACTCAGGCACATCTGCGTGACGTGTCATATCCCATGAGCGCCAAGGCAGGCGAAGTGCTCCACGACGGTAGCCGCGAATGCCTGGGTCTGCTGCTCATACACTCGGGTCAGGTGCGTGTGTACACACTGTCCGGTGAGGGCAGAGAGGTCACCCTGTATCGCCTGTTCGAGCGGGATATATGCCTGTTTTCGGCGTCCTGCGTTATGCCCAACGTGCAGTTTGACGTTATCATCGAGGCAGAAAAAGACTGCGAGCTGACCGTTCTGCCCTCCTGCCTGTTCAAAAATCTGATGGAAGAATGTCTGCCCGTGGCAAGCTATGCAAATCAGCTGATAACCAGCCGCTTCTCCGACGTTATGTGGCTGATGGAGCAGATAATGTGGAAAAGCTTCGACCGGCGCCTGGCAGCGTTTTTGCTGGAAGAAAGCAACTTGAGCGGCAGCTTGGTGCTCAGCATCACCCACGAAAAAATAGCCAACCATATGGGCACCGCCCGCGAGGTGGTCACCCGTATGCTCAAGTATTTTCAGCAGGAAAGCATGGTCAAACTCACCCGCGGCACTATAGAAATACTGGACGAGAACAAACTGAGCAAATTAGGTGAATAACAGGAAAAGAAAAACTCCCGCAGACATAGTCTGCGGGAGTTTTGTGCCAAGACTGAACTCTTTGGACAAAGCCTTCTCCCACAGGAGAAGGCAATTATAAGCGCGTCGGGTATCCGACGCGCTTGCGTTTTTTATTATCTTTACAGCAGTTCCAGGATCTCTTCTTTGGGGCGGACGCCTACGGCTTTGTTTTTGACTTCGCCCTTTTCCATGACCACCAGAGTGGGGATGGACA
>JAFYMQ010000246.1 GCA_017556565.1 Clostridia bacterium
CACACCCACTCGCCCTATGCCACCGCACTTGCGGCAGCGGGAAGGGGAATACCGGTCATACTTATTGAGATGGTGCCATACTTTGGCGGCGGCATCGAGTGTGCGCCCTTTGAACTGCCGGGCAGCCGCGAGCTGGGACTTTCGGCAGTGCCCTATCTGCGTGAGAGCAACGCATGCCTGCTTGCCAATCACGGCGTGCTTACTGTGGGCAACAGCCTGTCCCGCGCCTGCGAAAGAGCGGTATATGCAGAGGATGCAGCCAAGATATACTGCATCGCGCAGCAGTCGGGCGGCGCAAAAATTATAGAAGAAAAATACGTTCAGGAAATGAAAAGGATATTTGGGTGAGATTTATGGAAAAAAGAGCCGATTATGATCTTGCGTTTTTGCTTAGATACGAAAATGTCGCGTGGTACAACGAGGGTAAAGTCAGAATACTTGACAGAAGAATATACCCCATCGAGACCAGATACGTTGAATGCAGTACCCACAAAGAGGTGGCTCAGGCAATAGCCAACATGGTCACACAGAGCTACGGCCCCTACACAGCCGCCGCAATGGGCATGGTGCTGGCAGCTTATGAGGCAAAGGGCATGGGCTACGACAAGCGCATGCAGTACCTCAAAGATGCGGCATACACTCTGTCCCATGCCCGCCCCACCACCTCGGCAAAAATGGAGCGTATTGTCAATGGCGCTCTTGAGCTTGCCGCAGTCACCGAGGACAAGGATCTTATAGACACTCTGTTTGCCTATGCATTCAAAAAGATCGACGACACGTACAAGAGCTATATATCTGTCGGCAAGTATCTTGCCGAGCTTATCCCCGACGGTGGCACGGTCATGACCCAGTGCTATGCCGATACGGTTATCGGCACAACTCTGCGCGCTCTGCGTGAGTCAAACAAGACCGCCAAGTTCATCTGCCCCGAGACCAGACCCTATTTTCAGGGCTCGCGCCTGACCGCCAGCGTCATCTGCGATATGGGCTTTGACGTCACCGTCATTTCCGACAATATGCCCGCCTACGTTCTCAACAAGAAGAACGTCGATCTGTTCACCTCGGCAGCCGACGTTATCACGGTAGACGGCCACGTAGTCAACAAGGTCGGCACTCTGCAGATCGCCCTTGCAGCCCACTATTGGGGCATACCTTATTTCGTGACCGGCAACCCCGACCCCGCCCACAAAGACATTTCCCGCATCACAATCGAGGAGCGCAACAGCGAAGAAGTCCTCCACGCCCGTGAGATAAAGGTCACCATGGACGGAGTCAAGGGTTACTATCCTGCATTCGATATCACACCGCCCCATCTGTGCTGCGGTGTTGTCACCGACAAGGGCGTACTGCCCCCGTATTGCCTCAACAAATATTTCGAGTGATCAGTCAATGAGACCCTGCTGCTCGCCCTCGCCAAACGGGTGTATGGCGTAGCAGGTATCGGTCTCGGCACACACGTACCGCAGATGCCCGTCCTCAAGATATTCATAGCACAGCCGCTCATACTGTCCGTCTGTAGGCAGCAGGGCAAGAGCGGCACCGTCGGGCAGGTTTTCGGGCAGAGTAAGGGTGCGGCTTGTGTTGCTCATCAGATATTTCTGCCCGTCAAAACCTATCACTTCACCGTTATCCAGTGCTACCCTGACCGTTACACGGTCGGGGTATACTGTTACCTCGCCATTGGTGCCAACAAGCTCGCAGGTCAGGATGTTTGCACTCTCGGATGTGTATCGGCACCTGAGATTTTGGTATCCGAGCTCCTGTGCAGCCTGTAAAGCTATCTGCCTTGCATCATCTTGATTTATCAGGTTTGCATGCACATATCTCTCCGCGTGCACCGATACTATCATGCCGCCTGTGCGGCTGACCTCAACTATTCTGTCACCGTGCTGCAGACCGTAGACTGGGATAGTTCCCTCGGTCTCGTACAGCTGCTTTATATCGGCAGAACTCACCCCCAAAAAACGCGCCGCGATCTTGGTTGCCCCATCGGCGCTTATCATATCCATGTTTTCAAGATGCTTGGGGGACACTTTGGCAATATGATCGGAATAGCTGCCGTCGTAGACCAGCGAATAGGCTTTTGAGTAGTCGCTTTCTATCTTGCCCAGAGCTTCGGATATGAGTGAGATATTGTCAAGCCCGCCGTCTTTTTGCAGCCCGAGCGTGCCTGTGTCAAGATCTTCTTTTACCTGCTGCAGGGCAGCGCATATGCAACCGATATCCCGTGATATTGCGGCAAGATCACGGCTCTGTGTCTCTGTTATCTGTCTGCCCTCGGCATCTGACAGCATAAGAGCGCGGGAGTATTCACCTGCCTGATTGAGCAGCGCCTCGCACCGGGGCATACCGCCCTCGGCAATGTCAAGTGTTGCCAGCGCCGTCAGCGCACTCTGACTTGCGCTCCACAGCTCGGACGCAGCCTCTGTCAGCGCCGCACCGCTGCCGCTTTTGCTGAGTATATTCAGCTGCTCCTCCATAGTCTCGGCAGAATATATCAGCTGGCTGAGTGCATTTTCACCGGCCAAAAGCAGCTTTTGCCTGTATTTGTCGGCGCGGTAGGCATAAAAAATCGCCGTTGCCAGAAATATCACGGCAATAGCGAGGGAAAAACTTATAAGTGTTCGGGCATTGTTTTTGTCCATAATAAACCTCCTCGGTTAAATAATTCTAAATTATTATGTCCCGATGCAGGTTTTTTATTGATGAAAAGCTTTTTTTGTGATAGAATACTATAGATAAAAATCCGGAGGTAAATATATATGGAAAATACCAATACCGTCCCCACCACCGAAAAGAGAAAAATAGCCCTCAGCGGAATACAGCCCTCGGGCATATTCACACTGGGCAATTATATAGGCGCCGTACGTAACTGGAACGATCTGCAGGA
>JAFYMQ010000247.1 GCA_017556565.1 Clostridia bacterium
GGGTGCAGCCTGCTCGCGGTTTTCGGTCTTGGGGTTGGGGTTGATGGTCAGGGTCTGCTCCTGACGGGGCTTTGCGGGGGTCTTCTGAGGCTGGGGCTTGCGGCTGTTGTCCTGCTGAACCTTCTTGTTGCGCTCCTGAGCCTCTTCTTTGGCCTTCTTTTCGCGCAGGACTCTGTCCTCTGCCTCTTTCTTCTGCTGGATCAGGCGCTCCTCGCTGTCGCGCTTGCGCTGCTCGGCTGCTGCGGCTGCGGGCGCAAAGATCTCTGCAATGCTGCCAACCTGATTCTGCTGTGTGAGCACGTCAAAAACAACGTTGAGATCCTCGTCGCTGAGGGCCTGAGAGCTGTTTTTGTTGCTCTTCTTGTATTTGGTCAAAAGAGCCGATATCTCCTTTGAGTTTCTGTCAAGATCCTTTGCAAGATCAGAAAGCTTATATTTTACTACTGCCATAAGCTATTTCCTCCTTTTTCCTGCCGCGACCGCGGCGGTCTTTTTTGCCATGCGCTTTTTTTCGCGTTCAAGGCGCTGAGTGAGCACCTCGCAAAGTTCGGTGCTGCCCACCTTTTGGCACAGTGACAGGGCGAATCCCGTGTCTGTTATACCCAGAGCTGCACATTCTTTCTGCCCCAGAGCTTCACCAAGCTGAGACTTGGTAACGTCCAGCTGCAAGAGGGGTGTTTCCCACTCGTCTGCCGCTCTTCTGATGGAGGACGCCGAGTTTTTTGCGGCGTCTTTGGGCAGAAGCAGCAGCCTGACAGAGCCGAGCTCGGTCATAAGCGCTGCGCTCTCCGCGCCGATGGCAAGTGCGCGGGCTTTTTTCATAAGTCCCAAAAAGGACAGTATATTATCCATTTGCCGTCTCCCTTATTGCCTGACGGATGCTCTCTATGGTCTCGTCGCTGACGGGAGTTTCCAGAGCGCGGGAGAGAGCTTTGGTCTTGATAGCCTTGTTCAGGCAGTCTTCGTTGCAGCAGATGTACACGCCGCGACCGGAAACCTTGCCCCGTCTGTCCACAAGCACGTCACCGTCGGGAGTGCGGACTATACGCAGAAGCTGGCGTTTTTCAAAATGTCCGCGGCAGGCGCTACATTGGCGCATAGGTATTTTCATATTTTTCTCTCCCCTTTCTGTCAGAAAAATATGTCAGTTGGCTGCGCTTTCGGGCTTGATGTCTATCTTGAAGCCGGTAAGCTTTGCGGCAAGGCGGGCGTTCTGACCCTCTTTGCCGATAGCCAGCGAAAGCTGATTGTCGGGAACGACTACGATGCAGCTCTTGTTGTCCTCAAGCATCTGCACCGAGATAACGTCGGAGGGAGAAAGTGCTTCGGCAACAAACTGTACGGGGTCTTCGCTGTATTTGATGATGTCTATCTTCTCGCCCTTGAGCTCGTTGACCACCGCTGCGACTCTGCCGCCCTTGGGGCCTACGCATGCGCCGATGGGAGCAACGTCGGGGTTCTGGGATGCAACAGCGATCTTGGTGCGGGAGCCTGCCTCACGGGCGATATGTGTGATGGATACGATACCGGATGCGATCTCGGGTACCTCAAGCTCAAACAGCTTTTTGACCAGGCCGGCGTGTGTACGGGACAGCATGATCTGGGGGCCTTTGCCTGCGGCTTTGACCTCGACTACGAAGACCTTGATGCGGTCACCCTCGGAAATAACCTCGCCTGCGATCTGCTCCTGTGCGGGAAGCATAGCCTCGGTGTGCTCGCGCTTGCCGCCCAGCTCAACGATAACGCTGCCGTAACGGGGATCGACCTTGGTGACCAGAGCGGTGATGATCTCCTGCTCCTTGCTTGCAAACTCCTCGGCGATCATGGTGCGCTCTGCCTCTCTGATGCCCTGGATGATGACCTGCTTTGCGGTCTGGGTGGCAATTCTGCCAAAATCCTTCATGTTGACGGGGACTCTGACCTGATCGCCCAGAGCGGGGGTCTTGGAGTACTTCTCCGCATCCATCAGGCTGATCTCGACGGCGGGGTTTTCCACCTCTTCCACGATGGTCTTGACTGCTACCATGGAGATAGCGCCGCTCTTTTCGTCAATGTTGACAAAGACGTTTTCGATAGCTGCGGTGGTGTCTCTCTTGTACAGAGCCTTGTATGCCGCAACAAGTGCCTGAGATATTCTGTCGAGCATGTATTCTTTTTTGATGCCCTTTTCTTTTTCCAGCGCTTCCAGAGCGCCAATGATCTCGCTTGCCATTTTCCTTTGCTCCTTATATTATAATTTTTTAAAACTCGAAATAAAGTCTGCAGGATGCGACCTCGCTGTCGGCAACGGTGATGCTCTCGCCGCCGCAAAGAACAACAAATCCCTCTGCGCCGTGCTCAACCAGCTCGCCTACAAGAGAGCTGCTGCCCGAGCGGGCTTTGTAAAAGTTCAGTTCCACCTGCTTGCCCTTTGCCCAGTCGTAGTGAGCCTGCTTGCACAGTCTGCGCTCCAGACCTGCCGAGGACACGGTGAGCATATAGGACGGGATAGAGTCAAACTCGGGTGCGTCCAGCATCGGGTCTATTGTGCGGGAGACCTTTTCGCAATCCTCGATGAACACGCCCTCGTCCTTGTCGATAAAGACGGTAAGCACGAAGGATGCGCCTTCTTTTTCGAAGGTGACGTCCCACAGATCAAGTCCGTTTGCCTCGCATACGGGAAGGGCCATGGCGGTGACTTTTGCGATAAAATCCTTTGCTTTCATCTGTCTTGTACCCCCTACAGATAAGAAAGAGTGAGATGCCTCTCACTCTTTCTACTAAATCATACTTCTTATGGTGATATTATAACACCATTTATATACAAACGCAAGCTTTTTATGCATTTTTGGGGTCAATTTTCCATCTGTCTGGCAAAAAACATTGCCGACGTCTGCGCCATGCGCACGTCAAGCTCACTTATGGGGTCGTCGCTCTTGAGAAATGCCACGCAGCCGCACAGATCGCCCTCGGAAATGACCGGCGCCACCACCGATGCCGCAACTGTCGGCAACGAAGGCGACACGGGCACACCCTCGTCGCTCTTTTTGAGCTGGCGGGATTCCATGATCTTTTCCAGCTCGCATGACAGCGGCTTGCCCTCCAGCTCGCGGCGTGACGAGCCTGCCGAAGCTATAATGCTGTCGCGGTCGCAGATGACCACCGGGCGAGAGCAGGTGCGGTAAATGGACTCGCACAGATTGGTGGCGGTGCTTGTCTGCTCGCCTGCGGGGGAGTATTTTTTGAACACCACGCCGCCCGTACTGTCGGTAAATATCTCAAGCGGCTCGCCCTCTCTCAGGCGCATGGTGCGGCGGATCTCTTTCGGAATAACAACTCGACCGAGGTCGTCTATTCTACGAACAATACCTGTTGCTTTCATATATAAGTTCTCCTTTTAATTCAAATCGTGATGTTATTATTTGTATCTCGCGGGAACTTATACTGCGGATTTTACTTTTTATGCTATTTGTGATACACTATATAAAAATAAAAGTAAAGGGATTATATTATGAAAGTTTTGAAATTTTTATCAGGTATTATATTGTCTGTTATAATTGCCGCTGTTGCAGTTTTTATAGAAAATCTTTTGCCAATCCATTTAATTGGCGGTGCTGTAATTGCAATGTTCATAGGTATGATTGTAAATCATTTTATCGGCAAAAACAGTTTTTTTGCATCAGGTATCAAATTTACATCAAAGAAAATACTTAAATTTGCTATTATATTGCTTGGTCTTTCTCTTAACATCAACACAATTTTACACGTTGGCAAAATGTCACTTGTGGTTATGATATTTACACTTGCCACCTGTTTCGGCGGAGGTTACTTTATTGGCAAGGCATTAGGACTAAACTGGAAACTTTCTAATCTTATTTCTGCAGGAACAGGAATTTGTGGTGGGTCGGCTATTGCCGCTATTGCCCCTACAATTGATGCCGACGATAGTGATGTTGCTTATGCTATGTCTGCCACATTCCTTTTTGATATGGCAATGATAGTGTTGTTCCCTATTATGGGCAGAGCAATTGGTATGAGCGCAGAAGCTTTTGGCATTTGGGCGGGAACAGCAGTTAACGATACGTCTTCGGTTGTAGCTACGGGTTATGCTTTTTCTGAAGCGGCCGGTGACTTTGCTACTATGGTTAAACTGACACGCACACTTTCAATTATTCCTACCGTTTTGACCTTCGCATTAATTCAAATGAACCTGAAAAAGAAAGAAGCTATTAAATGCGGAGAAAATGAAAAAGAAATAAAAACCAATTTCAGCTTTTTTAAAATTTTCCCTTGGTTTATTTTAGGATTTTTGGCAATGTCAATTGTAGCAAGCGTTTTTACTATACCTACCGAAATAGTTGCTACAACAAAATCGGTAAGCAAATTTTTAATGGTTTGCGCTCTTGCCGCAATCGGCCTTAACACATCGTTTAAGGATATGAAAAAATCCGGAATCAAACCTATGATACATGGTTTTATTATATCGGCACTTGTGGTTATTGTAGCCCTTGTGGTTGAAATCGCATTGGGAATTGTATAAAAATTAAGCGGAGGGGATATCCCCTCCGCTTTTTATTTGCATCTTTCCACAAAACTATGTACAGCCCAGCAAAACCTATCATCCGGTGTCAATTGGAGTCGGCGGAGCCACCCACCTCGCGTTTCGCTGTGCGAAACGTCGCACC